>CAZAYJ010000207.1:0-2675 GCA_964489335.1 uncultured Planctomycetia bacterium | reverse complement strand
CATTTTCAATTTTTTTAGGCGGTATCTTTCTTGTTATCATCGTTTTTTCTTGCGTGACATTTGCGGTCGTCAAGCACCTGAAGATCAAAGACCTGGTCGAGAAGGAAATCGAGCAGCATCTGGGTATCAATGTTACGATACAAAAACTGACATACTCGCCGCTTTTGACCCATGTCTGTGCGCAAGGGGTTACCATTTACAATCCTCCGGGATTTGATGAGAAGGAGCTGGCCTATCTTAATGCGATCCACCTTGTTTGGGACTTGGGCGGCGTCATCACTCAAAAGAAACCGGACATTTATCTTTTAGGCGTCGATCTTCAGCGGCTCTCCATCATCAAGAATCTGGAAGGCAAAGTCAATATTAAGGAACTGGTTCCGATCAGGGACACAACGACTGTCGATAAAGACAGGACGCCTTTCTTTTTTGACGTCCTTGTTTTAAGCATCGGAACGGTTAGTTACACGGAATATACTCCTGCCGGTAAAAAGATCCATCTCTATACCATCGGCATGAAAGATCAGGCGTTCGTCCGGCTTCAGGATGAAAATGAGGTCGTCAGGTTGATTGTTTACAAGGCGATCCAGAATACGGACATCGGAAAATTGATTAACCTGGCCCTTGCGCCGGCCTTGTCCGGCGTCTCCGGCACGATTGACGCTGCCTGGGGGACGGCCAAGACAGGCGCCAAGAGCGTTCTTCAAATCGCATCCTTGCCGTTCAAGATGATATTAGGGAAGTAGTTTTTTCCTGCCTTCGAAATTTCCGGAAAAATAACTTGCCTTCTGTGCGGAGAGTAGGTATAATAAATCTAACATTTCATACATTTCATACAATTCATACATGAGAGTTCGTCTTGCGGAGCTAAGAGGCGCAGACCAAATACCCGCAGTATCTTTTCTATAAACGCAGGCAAAAGAGTCCGTCGGTGTCATAAAGGAGGAGTGTTATGGATCATTCAATGCACCCAAAGGTCTATGGGACCGTTACCTTGGGGGCTAAAGGCCAGGTCGTCATCCCCGTCGAGCTGCGCAAGAAGCTTAGTCTTCGTGCGAATGACAAGATGGTCGTTTTGTCGAAGGGCAGAGGCATGATCGGGCTGGTGCCTATCGAGGAGTTTAACCGGTTTCTGACGGAAATTTCCATGTTGCGCGAGGCTTTTGAGGCCAAAACGAAATAACAGATGAAGCTACGCCTGTTTTTTTCCATGGTTTTTGCCGTCGTCCTGTGCCGTCCTGCCTGGGCGGCCGAGATGCTGACGTGGGAGGATTGCGTCAGGGAAGCGGCCAAAAACAACCCCGATTTGATCGTGGCTGTTGAAGGCGTCAAGCAGTCGACATCGGATAAACAGATCACCGCCAGCACGCTTTATCCCCAGGTTACCAGCAGTGTCAGCGGCACAACGGGTAAGGCCGCCGGCGGGGGGACATCGGACACGTATGCCTACGGTGTTTCGGGTTCCCAGCTTGTCTTTGACGGTTTTAAGACCGTTTCAGACGTCAATGCCGCCAAAGAGAATGTTCAGGCATCCAAGGAGAACTATCGTTTCGTTTCATCCGATGTCCGTCAGCGCCTGCGCAGCGCCTTTATTGATCTTCTTTATGCCCAAAATCTTGTCGCCGTGACGCAAGATATCATCAATATCCGCAAGTCCAATCTCATCCTTATTTCTTTAAGATACCAGTCTGGCCTGGAGCATAAAGGAGCGCTTTTGACCGCCGAGGCCAATCTTGCCGAGGCAAAATTTGAACTGGAACAGGCCAAGAGGGACGTGACGGTAGCGCAATGGCAATTGACTAAAGAGATGGGGCGCAAGGATTTCGTGCCTCTGGAGGTCAAGGGTGATTTCGAAGTGACGGAATCACAAGGACAGGAGCCTGATTTTCAGGCGATTGCGGCCAAGCATCCTTCTTTGCAGAAAACGGTAGCTGAAAAGAATGCCGCTGTCTATGGCGTCAAGTCCGCCAAAGAAAACTTTTTCCCCGTCGTGTCGGCCGACACGAGCATCGGGAAATCAAGCGCCCACTGGCCGCCTCAGTCGAATACATGGAGCGTGGGGCTTGGGTTGTCTTTGCCGTTGTTCGAGGGGGGTCTCAAGACCGCCGAACTCAATAAGGCCAAGTCCCTTTTGACGGAAGCCCAGGCGACCGAGCGCAGCACCAAGGACAGCGTCCTGGTGACGCTCGAGAGGACATGGGCGCTTTTAAAAAACGCGGTGGAAAACGTGAGCGTCAAAGAGAAATTTTTGATTGCGACCGAAGAGCGCTCCAAGATCGCCCAGGCGCAATATTCGATCGGCCTGATGTCTTATGATAACTGGACGATCATTGAGGACGATTTGGTGTCGGCGAAGAAAAACCTTTTAAACGCCCAGGCCGCCGCCTTGCTGGCTGAGGCCGATTGGATTTTGGCGAAAGGAGAGACGCTGGAAAATGAAAAATAATCTGCGCAAGATAGTTATCGGATTATTGGTGGTCGCAGGTCTTGTCATCGTGAAGATAGCGGTCTTCAAAGGGGGCGGGACAGAGGGGGAAGTCATACAAGTCGTCAAGCCCACCATCGGGAACATTTATACAACGATTTCGACGACAGGAACTGTCCTTCCCAAGAACCGCCTGGAGATCAAACCGCCTGTCAACGGTCGCATCGAGAGTGTTGAGGTCAAGGAAGGGGAA
>CAZAYJ010000206.1:0-2703 GCA_964489335.1 uncultured Planctomycetia bacterium | reverse complement strand
CATCAAAGACGGTTTTCAGGAAGGGTGCTGTTACGTAGATTCAGCGGGCGTGATCCTGTATGAGTTGCTTTCCGGACCGCACTAGAGTCTCGATGACTTCAAGACTTCGAGATTATTCCCGGGCCGTTTTTACCGGACACAGAGCCCGGCGTAAAAACTCCCATGGTGGACAAGATATTTACCATAGGTCACGGGACGCGTTCTTTGGAAGAATTCGGCCGCATCCTTCAGGCCTTTGGCGTCCGCAGGCTCGTGGATGTCAGGACGATCCCGCGTTCCCGGCATAATCCGCAGTTCAATAAAGAGACGTTGCCGCGGGCCCTGAAAGCATTTAAGATAAGGTATCTTCATATGCCGACGCTGGGAGGCCTGCGCCGCCCCCAAAAAGATTCCACGAACGGCGCCTGGCATAATGCGTCGTTCCGCGGATTCGCCGATTATATGCAGACGGAAGGCTTCAACCGGGCGCTGGAACGGCTTATGAAATTGGCAAAGGGCGGAGATATTGCGTTCAGGTGCGCCGAGCGCGTGCCGTGGCGCTGTCACCGGTCCTTGATCAGCGATGCGCTCGCCGCCCGCGGCTGGAATGTGGCGCATATCTATTCTGCGGCAAACGCCAGGCCCCATAAGATGACGCCATGGGCCCGCAAAAAAGGCGGCCGCGTTTTTTATCCCGAGGTGAAATAACGATGATAAAACTAAACAGGGATGTCGTGCATTTTTTGCAGAACCAGGGCTTTGTGGTCGTTTCGACGATCGATGCCGCCGGTTACCCGCATAATTCCTGCAAAGGCATCGTCGAGATTGACGATAACGGCCGCGTCTATCTCCTGGATCTCTTCCGGGCCAGGACGCGCAAAAACCTCGAAACCAATCCTGTCATCAGCATCACGGCCGTAGACGAGCACAAGTTCATCGGCTATTGCCTGAAAGGCAAAGCGAGAATCATCACGCAGGAGGAGGCCGGATCGCACCTGGCGCGCGCATGGGAGGAGCGGATCACAAGCCGCTTGACCAAACGCCTCATCAAAAATATCCACGGCGAGAAAGGGCATGCTTTGCATCCCGAGGCCCTCCTGCCCAAGCCGGAATACGTGATTGCCATGGATGTTGAAGAGATCGTTGACCTTGCGCCATATCCATCCGGCGATTGACAGCGGAGATGGCTGCGGCCACGAGGCTGACTTGTTATTGACAGGCCAGCCGGGTTATGTTAACATTCCTATGTATGGTTAACACATGTTAACCATACATATTAAGTTAACAGGATGGATTTATGGCGCAAGTTAAAGAAAGCAAATATGTTACAATACCTCAAGTGGCGAAACTTCTGGGGTTGAGTCGTATTGCAGTTTTCAAGAAGGTCAAGAAAGGCGAGATCCCGGCCCAGCGCATCGGCCGCACCTACGCCATCTCGCGGGATTTTCTGCGGCGACTGCAAGGAGAGGCCGTCGGCCGCCAGGACAAGGATCTGATCGACCGCGCGGTCAAAAAGACAGTCAAAGAATACGGCGAGACGCTCAAGCTTTTGGGCAGGGAGTAACTGTGCAGGCATTGACCCTTCTGGAGGTCGAATACGTCGCGTTCCGCTTGGCGCGGGAACTGCTTGTTTTCAACGAACCCATCCCTGATTTTTATACGCGTTTTCCCAATCGGCTGGAGAGTTGCCTGGCGGTGCCGTTTTCCACATTTTCAGGAAGGTCTCTTTATCCCGGTTTTCTCGATAAGGCCGCGATCCTTTTCTATCTTTTGATCAAAAACCATCCTTTTCAGAACGGCAACAAGCGCATTGCCATGACGACCCTTTTGGTGTTCCTTTACAAGAACGGCAAATGGCTCAAGGCTGACACGCAGGAGTTTTATAATTTTACGATGTGGACCACGCAGAGCCCGCCGTCGTTAAAGAATGAGGTTGTGCTGGCCGTCAAAAAATTTTTGAAGACGCATTTGGTTGCCGGGTAATATTTTTGTGAAAGGATTTTTATGGGGCTGTTTGGTTTGATCGTTGCGGCAATGATCGTGTGCTTGCTGGCTTTCGCGGGGTTTCGGGCGTATGTGGCGCCGCAGAAGCCGCAGGCAGCCAATCGGATCACGGAAGCCGCACCGGTACAGGCCCTTGATACGCCGAGCGCTTCAGCCAGTCTCGAGAGCATCAAAAAACAGCTGGATAGCGTGACCCAAAAAGAGATGGAGCGCGCCAGGGACATGGACGAGGGGCGGATTTAATCTTCCGACTGATCCGCAGAATGCGGCGCCGTTATTCTTATGGAAGAATGGCTCAATAGATTTTTTGAAGAGCTGGATGCGTTTAAGGTCTCTGCGGCCGAGCAGAAATTCATCCTGGCGGCCGTCGGCGTCCTTGTTATTTTTCTTCTGGTGCGGTTGTATGGCCGTTATAAAGGCGGCAATCCGCTGGCGGCCCTGGCGAAAAAACTGGGGCTTTTCCTCCAGGAAGGCCATGATGATGCCCTTGAGCATGACTTAAGGGTTTTTTCTTTTTCCGGCCTTGGAAAAGTTTTTCCCAGGCTTTATTATGTCATGAGCTGTTCCAAAGACGGCGTACGGCTCAAGATGTTCGATTACAACGGCAGCCGCTTTGCCTTTGTGCTGCCGCGTTTCCTGTTTCAGACCATGGGTTTTGGGGACGCGGCAGGCGCGGCCCTGTCACAGTTTTTCATTGCTCCCAGGACCCTTTATTGGCGT
>CAZAYJ010000205.1:0-2721 GCA_964489335.1 uncultured Planctomycetia bacterium | reverse complement strand
AAATCGGCGACAAGCTCGAAGAACGCTATCCCGAGTTCCCTGGCCTCAATCTGACATGGGAAACGCGCGAAGGTATCGTCAAACACACCACGTCGTACGACAAGGCGCGCATCCCCAAAGAGCTGGAACCCCATTTGATGCCCTCGCTGGAAGCACAAATTGTTGACATCGCCGACGAAATCGCTTATGATAATCATGACCTCGATGACGGACTGACGTCGGGGCTGATTTCGGAAGCGGCCCTGGAAAGCGTCGCCTTCTGGCGCGACACAAAAGAAAAGATAGAGCGGCGCTTCCCTGCGATTGAGGCGCCGAAAAAAAAATATCAGATCATTCGTAACCTGATCGCCATTCTTGTGGACGACGCCATTAAAGAATCAGGCCGTCGTCTGAAACACTGCAAAGCCGAATGCATCGATGATGTCAGGCGGCATAAGGGAAGGCTGGTAGACTTCAGCGACGCCCTGAAAAAACAAAGACAACCTCTGCGCGCATTTCTGAAAAAAGAACTCTACAGCCATTACCGGGTCAACCGGATGTCTGACAAAGCCAGAAGGTTCATCGAAGAGATCTTCCGTGCCTACATCCATAACACAGCCATGCTCCCTGCGGAACACCAACAAAAAATCAAAACAAAAAAAGATGCTTATGAAGTCGTCTGCGACTATATCGCAGGCATGACAGACCGGTTCGCTCTCGATGAGCACGAAAAATTATTCAATCCTTACAAAAAAGTATAAGGCACTGGTCTCAGCCCTGCATTCGATTTACCGGCTGATTAACACCACCTACGATCTGACCGACCTGGCATCCCGCCTGACCAAGCTCCTGTCCCAGATTTTCAAAGCCGATAACAGCACTTTTGTCCTTCTGACCTCCTCCAAAAACAACAAAAAAATCGCCACGCGCTGCTCCATCGATAACAACAAGCGCCTCGTCTCCAACAAGAAGGTGCCCGTCAAGAGCAGCTTAGAACTCAGACTTGTCGCCACAAGCTCTGCGATCAAAAAAGACGATATCCTGGCCGTCCCCTTGATCAGCGACGATATTATCGGCTACATCATTGTGCGCCGCAACAAAAAGACCGTCAAAAAAGAGGGGGGGTTCGATTATTTCGATTTCGAGACCCTGATGACCCTGGCCGGTCAAATCGTCATGGCCATCAAAAATATCCAGCTGTATCTGGAACAGGAAAAGATGGTCATGGGTACCATCAAATCCCTGGTGACGGTCCTTGATTCCAAGGTTCCGCCGGCCTATGCTCATACGCCGTATTTCTCAAGGCTCGTCAAGGCCCTGGCGGAAGAGATGCACTTAAACAAGAAAGAGGTCGACAGTCTAAAATATGCCAGTATGCTCCACGACGCAGGCAAAGTCAACATCCCGACGGAAATCCTGACAAAGACCTCGCATCTGACGGGGGAAGAATACGATATCGTCAAACGCCACCCCATCACGAGCGCCGAGATCATCAAACATGTCCAGATCCTCAAACCCGTCCTGCCCATCATCCTTCATCATCATGAAAAATTCGACGGCTCAGGCTATCCGTCGCACCTCAAAAAAAGCCAGATTCCTGTCGGCGCCAGGATCATGTCTGTTGCCGATGCCTTCGACGCAATGGTCTATGGCCGCCCCTACAAAGAACGCATCGGCGTCAAAGATGCCTTAGATGAAATCAAACAACACAGCGGGACACAATTTGATCCTTCGATCGTCAAGTGTCTTATTAAGGTTTTCCATAACAAAAAATTAAAAAAATACTTGAATTTAACGCAATAGTAACTATACTATTTCCAACATGATAAACACAAATTCCAGAGGCGAGCAGATCGAATTCGATGTTTTTCCAAAACAGGATAAATCGGACTATTCGTATCTATCTGGGATTAAAGAAGATGGGGCAAGGAACTCTTCTTCTGTCAACGTGGTTCTCTCTACACAAAGCATCATTATCCTTTTTATCTGCGTGCTGATGCTTCTAATCGCCAGTTTCACGCTGGGCGTTGAAAAAGGCAAGTTGATCACAGCAAAAACAACGGTAGACGTCAAAGAACAGGCGTCGCCTGCAGCCCCGGAAAAGGTCGCTCTGCCAGCAACGGGCGAGAAGAGTAATATCGCAGAGAATGCTGCTGTTGAACCTCAAAAAATTCAGATCGCCGCAGCCACAACGCCAGAACCGATTAAAGAAACACAGACGCCGACAGGCGGCTACGCCATCCAGGTCGCGTCTTTAAAAAATGAGAGCGCTGCCAAGAGCCTATCCGAGACGCTCGCGAAGAAAGGGTTCGCGGCTTCTGTCAGGCCGTCGGGAAACTATCTTATCGTTCTGGCCGGAAATTATTCCAGCAGGGAAGAAGCCCAAGGCAAGATAAAAGAACTGAAAAAAACCTATTCAGATTGTTTCGTTAAAAAAATCTAGTCCAGAAACGACAAGCCTCCGCGATAGCGAAAAAGCGGAAGGCCGATAAAAGGAACCTAATCACATGTCTATTCATCCATCTCTGGGAGCGGCTGTCAAGGGCAAACAGGCAAAATCAGTCCTCAAGAGGACCGAGCGCATCAAGTACCTGATGAACAAAGGTCTCTGGAAAGAAGACAGCAAAGTTTTTGGTCTGCCCAAGATCAAGGCCGTTCGCATCAAGATCAAAAAAGAGAAGGCTGCTGAAAAACCGGCCGAAGAAGGCGCCGCTGCAGCAGCTGGTGCGCCCGCGCCCGCCA
>CAZAYJ010000204.1:0-2725 GCA_964489335.1 uncultured Planctomycetia bacterium | reverse complement strand
TGGGGTTTATTGTATCATCCAAAAGGGGGTGTTTTCAAACACTTTCAAAAAGGTGTGCTATAATAGCTTGCTATGAAAAAACGTTCCATATTTCTTATCATCTGCATTGCCTCTGCCGCCCTCCTGACAGGAGGATTCTATTACGCCAACAAGGTCCTTCTGCCTTCAGTCGTGCGCCAGAAGATTGTCCAGGGGCTTTCGGATTTCACGTCTTCCAAAGTGACCCTTGGCAGCCTGCGCCTCAATCTCCTGAAAGGCCTTGTGCTGGAGGACCTTGTCGTTTACGACAAAGATGCGCCGCAACAGCGCCTGGCCGAAATAAAAGAGCTCTCCGCCGGCTTCCTCATCCTGCCGTCGTTCAAGGAAAAAAAGATCATCATCCCTGCCTTGTCCGTCAGGGAGGCGACGCTGACTATCGGCCGCCGCAAAGACGGAACGCTCACCATCGCCTATCTTCTGGAAAAGATAAAACAAAAAAATACTGGCGCGGCGGCTTCCCTGCCAAGTGTTATCGTCAGCCAGATCGGCTTCAAAGACAGCACGATTCTCTGGACGGATGAGACCATCACACCTGCGGCATCAGCCCGCATCCGCCTCAAACAGGCGGGGGTACGCCTGGGATTCAACAAAGCCGACCTTAATATATCGACGGAGATCGTGCGCGGCGATGCGACAACATACATCTCCATAGATGCGGACTATATCTACGACACAAAGGACCTGAACGGACACATCGTCCTGCGCGACCTCGACGTGACGCGTTACCTAGACTACCTCTCCAGCCTGCCCTATGCGCCGGCGCAAGGGACTCTTGATACGTTCGAAGCAACATTCGTTCTCCAGGGACAGAAAACCCTTTCATCCCAAATCCAGCTGCACGCCAGCAATATCCTGATGGCCTACCGGGATATTACCGTCGAGGACGCCAAGATCAACGCAAACTTTTCTCTTTTGGCTCCGATTGACAACTGGTCGGCCTGGCAGGGCAAAGGACAGCTGGATATCGTCCAGGCCGTCCTGCGCTCAACAGCACCCCTTCAGGCGGAAACCCGCATGACCGGCGCGCATGCCGACATCGCCTGTGATCAAGACGTCATCAGCATCACCTCCGACTTCACCGTCGCAGACCTGCGCGGCCAAAGCGGAGACATCAAAGCAACAGATATCAACGCATCTGTCCACACGCAAGCTGATATCTCTCGGCCGGCCGGAACAGAAGCCACAGGCGCCATGCTGAAATACAAAGGCAGTCTGAACGTTGCCTCCGGAGCGCTTGACGGCCTGCCGTATGTCGGGCAAGTCAAGATCGCGTCCTTTCAGGCATCTTTTGAAGAAAAGAATGTCAACCTGACCCATATAAGCGCCGAACTCATGGGGACGACCATCACCGCCAGCGGCACGCTCAAAGATAACGCGCTCGATCTCAAGGCCTCTGGAAAGATGGGGCTCCAGGCAATCCTGCCTGTCGTCAAAAAATACTCCGGCGACGCTGTCAAAGAACTTTCCGGCGAGGCAAACGCCAACATCCGCATCCTCGCAGACATCGCTAACAAAAAAACATCCTTTGAGGGAAACGTCCTCCTGCAGGAACCTGCCATCGTCTTTGGCCCCGCCGGGCCGCTCAAAGCTTCAGGCGGACGCATAAGCTTCAATACGCAGGAAGAAAAAATAGCCTGGCATCTGGAAGGCGTCCCTCTTTTGGAGCGGACCTTTGTCCTCGACGGGACATGGACGGGCTTTAAAACATCTTCGTGTGTCATGAAAGCGGCGGCGCAAGACATGACGCTTGAGACGCGCCTCAACAAAACGGACAACACTCTCGATATCCCCTCGCTGAAACTCTCCGTCAAAGATTCAAAACTGGAAGGCTCCGGCCAGTATGACCTGGCCACAGCCGCCTTTCATCTGAATGCCGGCGGCGTCATCAATATCACAGACCTCAAGGAGTGGGTGCCGCAGAAAGCCATCTTTGAAAAACCCGTCGATCTCAACGGCTTCTGCCACATCCAGCTCGATGCCGCAGGCCCGGCCAAAAACTGGACGTCCTGGAAAGTCAACTCCAACATCACAAGCAAAGCCATACACGTCAAAGGATTCACCCTTAAAGACATTACGCTCAACTACACGCAGACAGCCGGCCAGGGCCGCATCAATTTTCTGAACTTTACGGCTTACAACGGCCCAGCCACCATCAAAGGCCGGCTGGACTTAAACACCCCGGGGCCGCGTTATTCGGTGACGGGCGAGATCAAGGACCTCGATTTGAACCTCCTCAAAAACGACATCCCGGACTTAAAGAACAAGACCTTTTACGGTAAGCTCAGCCTCCAGGCCATTGCCGAAGGCACAGGGGCGGACCCAAAATCAATCAACGGCCAGGGGCAGATCGTCGTGACGAACGGCAATATCTGGGAATTCAACCCGCTCAAAGGATTGGGGAATTTCATCTTTATGCCGCGCTTCGACACCCTTTCCTTCAGTCACGCGACAGGGGACTTTCTGGTCAAAGACGGCTGGTTGACAACGGAAAACCTGGACTTGATGGGGCAGGATGTGGAACTCCTGGTCAAAGGAAAGATCGGCTTCGACGGAACGCTGGATCTTGTGGCGGTGACCCAGGTCCCGACAACAGGCCCAGGGCAATCCCCTATCGGGGACGTCATCAACACCGCCGGCGGCATGACGGCGATCAATATTACGGGGAATATCCAAAAACCGCAATACA
>CAZAYJ010000203.1:0-2731 GCA_964489335.1 uncultured Planctomycetia bacterium | reverse complement strand
GACCAGCGGCACGTCTTCTTCCATGCGGAAATCAGCGCCATTGTCGATGACGATGGCGCCCCGCTTGACCGCCTCGGGAGCAAACGTCACAGCAGCCCCTTTCTCCCCTTCGGTCCCTGCGAACAAGGCGATATCGATGCCCTCAAACGCCTCAGGAGAAATCGCGGCCACATGATACGGCTGGCCGTCAACCGTGATGTCCCTTTCACTGCGCGCCAGAACTTTTAAGGCTCCGACGGGAAAATTTCTCGATTTTAAAACCTTCAGCATCTCGATGCCGACGGCCCCCACGCCGACGACAGCAACGTTATATTTTGATTTTTTACGCATTGTTTTCTCCTCTATCCGAAACGTGCGGCGTCATCACAGATTCTCGACGACTAAATCTCCAACCTCCGTCGTCGAATACCCCATCTTGCCAGCCGCCAACGATTTCAGCTTCGTCTGCACGATCCTGATGACGGCGTCTTCAATCGCCTTGGCCGCTTGGACCTCTCCCAGGGTGTCCATCATCATGCCGGCGGCGCAGATCGCCGCCAGGGGGTTGATCACGTTCTTGCCCGTGTATTTCGGCGCAGAACCGCCGATGGGCTCAAACATCGAGACCCCTGCGGGATTGATGTTGCCCCCGGCCGCAATACCCATACCGCCCTGGATCATGGCACCTAGGTCCGTGATAATATCACCAAACATATTGTCCGTGACGATGACATCGAACCATTCAGGATTCTTAACAAACCACATCGTCGTCGCGTCTACATGGGCGTAATCGGTCTTGATGTCCGGGTATTCCTTGCTCACCTCGTTGAACGTCCTCTGCCACAAATCCCAGGCATACGTCAAAACATTGGTCTTGCCGCAAAGGGTCAATTGTTTGCGCTTGTTTCTTTTGCGCGTCAATTCAAACGCATAGCGCACGCAGCGCTCCACGCCGGCGCGCGTGTTATAGGATATCTGGATAGCCACCTCATCCTTTGTTCCCTTCTTCTGGAACTCTCCCATGCCCTTATAGAGACCCTCGCTGTTCTCGCGGACAACGACAAAATCGATATCTTCCGGCTTTTTGTCCTTTAACGGACAAAACGAGGGGCTGTAAAGCCTCACCGGCCGCAGGTTGATATACTGGTCCAGGGCAAACCTAAGCTTCAAGAGGACACCCGTCTCGATGATTCCGGGCTTGACGTCCGGATCGCCCACAGCGCCCAGATAGATGGCGTGGTATTTCTTAAGTTCGGCGATATCGGCATCGTCGACGAGCTTGCCCGTCTTCAAATATCTTTTGCCGCTGAAATCGAATTCTCTTGTCTCAAATTTGAAATTAAACTTTCTTGCGGCGGCGTCCAGGACCTTGAGCCCCTCGCGCACGACCTCCGGCCCTGTCCCGTCGCCGGGTATCACTGCGATCTTATACATTGAATTTCGCTCCTTATAAGTTCTTTCCTCTTAAAATTCACTCCGAAGTGTGCTCAACAAAATTTAAGACAGGGAACTCTGGCCAGGGATTAACATTTCATGAGCGTTTACGCAAGGATACTTCCTTGCTTTTCACCCAATTCACCAATCCGCCTTTTTCGACGATCTGGCAGACAAAATCCGCAAAAGGGGCAGCGTGGTACGTCTTATTCTGCGAGATATTCCTGATCTCGCCTTTCTCAAGCTCAACCTCCAGATCATCGCCGGACTGTATCTGATCGGCCTCCCTAACTTCGATGATGGGCAGACCGATATTGATGGCATTGCGATAAAAAATCCTGGCAAAGCTCTTGGCAATAACCAAGGACACGCCACACCCCTTGATGGCGATCGGCGCGTGTTCCCGCGACGACCCACAGCCAAAATTATTTCCTGCAACCACAATATCTCCCGGCTGAACCTTCTTGGGAAAATCGTGGTCAAGGATCTCCATGCAATGGCCGGCCAGCTCCTTGGGATTGATCGTGTTCAAATACCGCGCAGAGATGATATCGTCAGTATTGATGTCGTTGCCGAATTTATGAACTTTCCCTTTAATGATCATAAGTAGATTTAAAATTGTTTTTTAGTCCTTGCTTTTATTGACCCCTCTCTCTACTGTTTGCTGACTACTTCCCCTGGATGCGTGATGTATCCCGTGATCGCGCTCGCCGCCGCCACGGCAGGATTTGCCAGATAGACGTAACTGCCTTTGGCGCCCATGCGGCCCATGAAATTCCTGTTGGTCGTGGCCAGGCATGCCTCGCCTTCAGCGAGAATCCCCATGTGCCCGCCAAGACAAGGCCCGCAGGTCGGCGTGGACACAACACCGCCGGCCTTCACAAATGTCTCCAGAAGCCCTTCCTTCATGGCCCTCAGGTAAATCTCCTGCGTCGCCGGGATAACAACGAGGCGCACGCCGGAGGCAACCTTCCTGCCCTTCAGGATCTTTGCCGAAATCCTCAAATCAGAAATACGGCCGTTCGTGCAGGAACCGATGACTACTTGGTCTACCCTGACACGGCCCACCTTACTGACAGGCTTGATGTTGCTCGGCAAATGAGGACACGCCACAACAGGCTCCCACGATGAGACGTCATATGTCCGCACGGCGGCGTAAGATGCATCGGGATCGCTTTGAAGCGCCTTCCACGCTTTAATCTGCGCCGCAGAATACTTCCGGCCGCCTGCCGCCTCCTGGACGTAATCCAGCGTCGTCTCGGCGGGCGCGATGATGCCGTTTTTGCCGCCCGCCTCAATCGCCATATTGCACATGGCG
>CAZAYJ010000202.1:0-2731 GCA_964489335.1 uncultured Planctomycetia bacterium | reverse complement strand
ATAGGCCTTGACGATATGAAAGCTTTTGCGCTCGTTCTCTGTCCAGTTATATCCTGCCGGCATGATGACGACAACGTCGCCTTTTTTATAGGCGCCGGGGTCGGACGGGTCGTTGTCGCGGGGCATAATGGCCAGCTCGTAGAGCTGGGGACCCGCGGGCGCGGTCGCAACCTCGGTGATGACGGTCGTTGCCGCGGCTTGTTTGCCTGAAGCTGCTGTCACGGCCGTGACAGAGGACGCCTCGGTGCCCGCCGCAGATACCGTGTCTGATGCCGCGTCATCCGTGACCTTGCCGGCCACAATGGCAAAGGGCTGATCGCTTAAATCATAAACCGCCGTGTCGGCGCTGTCCGCAACTCTGATGATAGCCTGAGGCGTGACCATGGCCTTTTTTGCCGGGATGGTCCACAAATAGGAGCCGGAGTTCAGGACGCCGGAGGCGATGGCGGCAAAGGTCCTGCCGCCGTCGAGAGAGTAGTCGAGCCGCAGCGGATAGGTCTTCGCATAATCCCAGGCGGTCCAGCTGATAGGCACAGCGGCGCCGGTGGCAAACGAGCCGCCATTGGGCTCAATCAAGGTGATGGTGCCGGGCTTGTAGGACAACGCGAGAGATTCGATATAGGGCGTTATGTCTGATTCCTTCTTTAAGGTCAGCCGCGCGCGCAGGGCTCTTCCGAGAGTGAAGTCGCCCTGGGAGGCGTAATAATAGGAACTGTCAGCGCAGTTCTTTTTGTATGTTTTGCCGCCGTCAGCCGAGACGTCAACTGCAAGACCTTTGGCTTCCCAGACAGGCGTGATGATACGGATGTCGAAGTCCGCTTTGGTCTCAGGCGTCAAATACTGGCCGGTCTTGGCAGAGCCCAGGAGGACGACGTTCTTCTTTCCATCCAGGGTCGTGTTGGTAAATATAGGTAAGACAGCCGGCTCTTCGGCGGCGGTCAGGCTGGAGGCATCCACGACAGGTTCCGGCGTGGCATACTTGCGGCAGCGGATCCAGCGGAACTTGGTGAGACTCCTGCCTAAGCCCAGACCTGTGGTCTTGAGCGCCACAAACCCCTTTGAGGGGCCTTCGGTATCTTTGTAACTGACGGCCGCCTGCTTTGCGGAGAAGTTCTCGTCGTAGCGCTCAAAGGTCAGGTTGTTGTCCTTGTCGGCGACGAGGCGCAAGCCGTAAGCGGTGCCTGCGGCGGCGGGCTTGGGATCATTGGCCTTGACGATGTTGTCAACGACCAGGCAGTGCTGGGCGCCGTCCAGGCCTGAAGCGTAGGCGACCAGGGTCGCATCGGTCGCAGTCGCCGGGTCAGGGTCGCGCGCGATGAGGCGTATCTCATAGCCGGTCACAGCTTCGGCCACGTATTCGATCATGCCGTGGCTGAATTCAAAGGTCTTGGATGTCAGGGTCGCGGCGTCCAACAGAAGCCCTTCAGAGGTCACCCGGGCGCTGCCGCCAGTGCCCAAGGTCACGGACCACTTGGCGGGGTCAAGCGAGCCGTCGAGCGTTGTGAAGTCCTCGTAAAAATCAAACGTGTCCTGGGGAGAAGACAACGACTGGGCCACAGGGTTGCCGTAATAAATAATGAGCGTCACGCACTGTTTCGGGAGGTTGGGGACGCGGAGAAAATTGGCCGCTGTGCCGGCCGGCTTTTTGCCTGTGAGGCTGACGAGGGCGTGCGGCACGGGTGTCTGGCCGTCGGCCAAGGTGAAGCGCACGTCGTTGAAGTCCGCCAGGATGCGGCCGCCGCAGGAGACATCGGCAGAGGATGATTGAGAAGATTCGCCCACGCGCACAAGGATCTGGTAATTATACAGCGCGCCGGATGAAGAACCGACGATCTTGAAAGGTTTGCGGTAAAGGAAGCCCGAGAGCTCGGGAGAGCCGAATGTGCCGGAGACGCCTGAGGCGGATGTGAAGGCCAGCGTCACTTCGTTGAGCGCAGTCGCATCGCCCAGGACGGCCTTCCACTTGAGCGTCTCGCCTTTGGTGAATCCCGTTGTGAGCGGCACGCCGTTGACGACAGGCGTGTAATGCAGGCCGGCATCGGCACTCACCCAAAGGGCCACAGGACCCGATGCGTTCCATGTGGCGGTGACAGAGGTGATCGTGCCCCCGACAGAGACGGGCTGGCTGACGTATTCCATCTTTTCGGCGATGACGGGAAGGACGTAGTCTCCGGTGCCGTCCGTGCGCCAGACATACGGGGAGTGGTATGCCTTGATGTCCTGGGGCGCATCGGCGGCGGCCCAAGAGCGCCCGGCAAAACAAACGGACAATAGCAGCGCAAAAAGAAAACACCCTGCAATGAAACGCAGGGTGCCTGTGAAAGGTGAAGAACCAGAGACGCCGTAAAGGACGGTGGAGGCCTGGTGAGGACAAGAGACCATATTCATCTCGGTTACGCCTTTGCTGAAAGACGCCTTTCTATGTTTTATTTTAGCGGATAGCACAAAAAAATCAAAAGTATTTTCGTGGTCTTGAGTGAAATACAAGGAGACGAGTCGAAAACATCGCAAGAAACGGGAAGCAGACGCTTGAATGCTCATATCCTGACGTAATACCTGCTTAAGGAATGTGAACATTTTTTACTCCCCTTCCCCTTGACAATCCTCTGTCTTCCCTTCTTCGTCTTTTGATGTTTTTTTCCAAAACATGATATTTATTCAGGGATGCAACCTTTTTTATTACAAATAGTTAAGAAAATTTGACCTCGCTGCTCTTACCTCTTTCCCTCTA
>CAZAYJ010000201.1:0-2751 GCA_964489335.1 uncultured Planctomycetia bacterium | reverse complement strand
CATGAACGCGATGATGTTTGGTCTCCAGCCAATAGGACATGGATTCGCAGAACTCTGCTTCATTGTCTACCAGCAATATATCGAGAGATTTGTCTTCCATGTCTACAATTATAACCTAAAACCTTGAATATTCTATATTTTTTTAACTTTTTATCTCTGCCTGTGTTTGCGCGGATTTCAGCTCAAAGCGTCCTTTCTCTGTTTTCCAGACATAGGTGTCTTTGCCGAGGACGATCTCCGCTTTTCCCGGTGTCGTCACGACCGCCACATCGCCGCTGGTGCCGTGTTCGAATATCTGACGGTACCCGCCCTCCTGCCACCGGTAGGCAATGATATCTTTGTAATGGGTTCCTCCTGGGCTCACGAAGACGACAGCCGGCGGTTTTCCATTTTCCAGCGGTATGACATAAACCTGTCCAGGGCGGTCCATTCCCGTGAAGGTCCTGGTGAGTCTGTAGTTTTTGTCAGGTCCTAGGTCATAGATTTGATAGAAGACGTAATTATAGACGGGCAGGAGCTCTTTTTCGGCTACAGTGAAAGGTTTCGGGTCTTCCTTGGTTTTCTTGGATTCCGTGATATACATCGCCACGAAACTGATGATGACCTCTGGTTCCGGGTCTTCATCAAGATTTGTTTCCAGGTAGGTTTCCTCGTCTTTCCAGGAGGGATTATACGAAAGCAGCGCCCCCTCATAGTCAATCTTTTTGGGCGGTTCGATTTTAGACCCGGCCTGACATGGTTGCGGCCGCGCACAAAAAAAGACGAGGCTGATGATGGGAACGGCAAAAATCGTCAAGTTTCGGTATATGCGGCTCATTCTTTTCCCGGTTGAGATTGCAGTTTTTCGATGAGGCGCTCTTTTTCTTTCAGGGTCGCCTCCACTCTTTCGAATTCGATGCGGGAGACCCACTGTCCCTCGATTTTGTTGACGTTGTGCTCGTCGATGATTTTCTTATGTTGCTCAAGGATGGCCTTTGTGTTTTTGTTTTCTTCTCGAAGGCCCTCGATCGTTGTTTGTGCCTTGCGCAAGGCGTCTTCGGTTTCCGTCGCCTTCTTCTTGAGGGCTTCGTGTTCAAGGCGCAGCTGGGTGAGTTCTGCATTTTGCCGGCGCCTGTCGGAGATTTCCGTCTCAAGGGCCTCTTCCTTTGCCATCAATTCTTTCTTCAACAACGCGTGTTCCCCCTTGATTTTCTCAAAACTTTCAGAATCAAAGGCCGTATTCGACTGTTCTTTCAGCAGTTCCTGTTCGCGGCCGCGCAAACGCTCGTTCTCTTCGCGGGAGGCCTTGAGCTCATTTTCCAGTGTGGCGATGCGTTGTTCATGGTGCAGGATTTTTTTCTGCAGCCCTGCTGCAGGGTCGGCAGCGTCTTCGGTTGCCTTGGTGGGCAATGCCGCTCCCAGCCCGAGCATTTTCGAAAAAGACTGCTCTTTGAGAAAAAAGAATATCCCGGCGCCGATCAGCCCCAAAAAGACAACCCCCATGACGAAAATCAGGACATCCATGACAAGAATTATTGTACATAAAAAACTGCTGAAAAACAATTCTTTATGAAAAGGACGGTGACATGTGATACAATGCGTTCCATGCCCTGAAAAGTTATGCGGCAAATAGGAAAGGATGCGATGCTTAAAGAATACAGGATGCAGACGATCATCGGTGTGTGGGGTGGTTTTTTCTTTGGCTGTCTTGGTTATCTTGTGGCCTCCCTCGGCGCTTCTTATCTCTATTTCGGTTATATGATGATAGCAGGCGGCTATATACTTTTGGCCTGTGGCGGCTATATGTATGCCCGCGGGAAAGGCTATGGCTGGGTTGTGGGCTTGATAGGGGTTTTGGGTCCGGCGGGGCTTTTGATTCTTTATGTGCTTCGTGACAGGAGCGCTCTGGTTTTGAGAAGGCGCCGCAAAGAAGGGTTAGGGTAGTTATCCGTTCTTCTGTTAGAATTTTTTAATGACCGCGATGACTTTTCCGAGGACGCTGAAAGAGTCGCGGATATCGGGATAAGAAGCATTGGCCGGCTTCAGATAGAAGCCGGCCTTGTCTTTTTCGATGGTTTTAATCGTGGCTTCGTGGCCGATAAGGGCTGCGACAATCTGGCCTGCGTCGGCTATGCGCTGGCGCCGCACGATAGCGATGTCGCCGGCATGGATCCCTGCGTCTTTCATGCTGTCGCCGCGGACTTTCAGGGCGAAAATTTGCTTGTCTGGCCCCGGCAGGAGGTCGTCGATATAGACATATTCGTTGATTTCTTCAAGGGCGATATCGGGCATTCCTGCCACAATACTGCCGATGATCGGGATACGGAAGGCGACAGGTGTCTTAAGACGGATGGCGCGCGATTGGCGCGGTGCCATGGTGATGAAGCCTTTGCGGGAAAGGCTTTTAAGGTGGTCGCGCGTTGTCCCTGTGGATCGGAAACCGAAATGCTTCCCGATTTCTCGGATGGTCGGAGGTCTTCCGGTGTGGTTGATGCTTTTTTGGATAAACCCTAGGATATTTGCCTGTCTGGCTGTGATATCGGCTGGGGCGCCTGCAGCTTTCATGATTTTGCTTTTGAACGCAACTGCTTATTGATTCTCTGGATTTCGCTGTATATTTTTAGAATGGTTTTATTTTTTAGCTGGTCAGAAGACAACAGCGGCGCCATGGCTTTCCCCAGTTCGTAATAAAGCTCTTCGCGCCTGGCCTGCAGGATGAGCTCCTCGGCTTTTTTCTTTGTCTTGCCATAGATGGCCAGGAGTTGTTTTTCG
>CAZAYJ010000200.1:0-2758 GCA_964489335.1 uncultured Planctomycetia bacterium | reverse complement strand
CCCCCAAGACAGGAAGGGCCGTCCCTGGAAAGGACGGCCCTTCGCTACATACGAAAAGCTTACGCGTCTTTGCCTCTGAACAAAAAATAGAACAGCATGGCCAGAAGCACCACCTGAAATTCGATGCCCCCCATGGGATGGGACGATGAAGGCAGAAAACTCCACTGCCCCCAATGGATCAAGTAGATGGCGCCCGCCATGACAGGAATGATCAAAAGACTCCCCAGGCGAGTCGTCCAGCCGCGATCATTGACGCAGCCCCCGACAAGGATCAGCACGGCCCCCAGCGTCTCGCACACAGGGACAGCTAAGGCGATAAGCCATGGCAATTTCAGCATAGAAGCAAAAGCGGAGATGGTCGGAAACTTGGTCAAACCGTGGAACAGAAAGACAGCGGCAATGGCCAGCCGCAAGAACCAGTGGGCCTGCTTCTTGAACTCCTCCATCAGCTACCTCCCCGTCGCGAAACCATATGGGGCCGGCGTCCGGCCTTTCTTGTTATAAATATGTCAAAATCTTGTCGAGCACCTTGCGCGACGCATCTACGTCGCCGGGGACGCCGACGCGGATGTCCAGGCGTGATTCCGTAGTCGTCACGGGACGAATATCGATCCAGAAGGACCGGCCGTCCGTATAATCTCCCACAAACTGGGCGATATCCTCTTTGACGGTCTCTTTGGTGACTGTCAGCTTCATCGCGGCCAAGGCAGATTTCGTCGCCTTCTGGGCTTTTGCAAACGAGGCATGAACCTGTTGTGTAAGCTTGCCGCCGAGCCATGTCGCCGTCCCCGCCCCGCCGGCGGCTCCGGCGACGACAGCCATGCATCCGGCCAGATGGGCCGAAACCGCACCGACGATCAACATCCCCCATATCCTTTTAAACATAAAAACTCCTTTCTTTAGACAGCACAAAGACGAAACGGCTTAAAACCAGTTTTTGCGTTTGAAATATGCCACCATCGAGATACCGACAAAGGCCATGAAACCCAAAACACTATAATATCCAAGGGGGTGGTCCAGCTCCGGCATATGCTTGAAATTCATGCCATAGATGCTGGCAATCAGAGTCAGGGGCATCATGATGGTCGCAATCACCGTCAGCGTTTTCATGATCTCGTTGAGACGGTTGGAAATAACCGATACGTAGGCCTCCATGGCGCCCGTGATGATCTCGCGCGATGTGCCCACGATATCGTTGAGACGGATAAGGTTGTCGTAGATATTGCGGAAGTAAACGGAATTGGACGGCGATATCCATTCGAAATCGCCCCGTTGAAGCAGACTGACGACATCGGCCTGCGGGCCGATCGTGCGGCGCAGAGATATGACGTCGTTCTTGAGGTGATAAATCTTCTTGAGCGTTTCCTGGGTCGGGTCGCGGAAAAGCTCATCACTCATCTCATCCACGAGATTGTCGAAATCGTTGATGACGGGGAAATAGCTGTCGACGCAGGAATCGAGGATCGAATACAACAGCATATCCGCGCCCTGCAGAAGAATCGGGGATTGCTTCCTGATGCGGTCTTTACAGACGGACAAAGACGGGACGGTCTGCATATGGCAGGTAATGAGATAGTTTTTGCCGAGACAGCAATCCAGTTCCAGGGTCTTGACCTTGCCGTGCAAACCCGCATCATGGGACTCAAGGGCAAACATAACAAGAAACATATACTCCGCGAATTTCTCGACCTTGGTCCGCGCATTCGGCATAATGAGGTCTTCAATAGTCAAAGGATGCAGGTTAAAAACCGTGGTCAGCAAATCCACGTCTGCGTCGTCGAGATCCATCAGGTCCAGCCACAACAGCGTCCGGCTGTCTTTAATGGCTTCGGCCACGCCTTCGGCCTTCAAATCTGTCTGCAGCCCTTTGTCCGGATGATAAGCAAAAACTTCAAACATATCGGCCTCTCACGGGTCTCATGATTCTGTTTTAGTCTAATCTCAAAGACAACGGGAGTCAAGTGATATCAGAGGCAAAAAGGAAGAAAATGCGCGCGGGATATATACCATCATGTCCTGCGCAAAAAGATATGTTACCACCCCGCCCTGAGATGCGCATCAATCTTTAGGCGCATGCGCGTCCGTGTCCGCCGGATAGCCTCCCCCTTCCTTACACACCTTTGTCGAGAGGAAAACGGTCAAAAAAGAAACAAAAAATCCCCCTGGCACAAACTGCGTTCATAGGTTATGATGCTCCTGAAAGACAGCTAACAAAGGAGGAAGATATGAAAAAACAAATGTGGGTCATCCTGCTGTTCTGCGCCTTCCTTCTTGCATCGCCCCGCGCGTTTGCCGAGGACGGCACGATGGGCGGATGCAAAATGATGCACAAGATGGACAAGATGGGACCGGAAGAAAAATTCTACCAAAAGGCCTTCTTCCTTCTTTCCAATGCCGATGAGATCGGACTCACCGATGATCAGGTGGAAAAAATCAGAACCCTCAAGCTGAAGATCAAAAAAAACATGATCATGGAAGACGCCCAGATCGAAACCTTGGCGCTTGATATCTCAGAAGCCCTCGCAGCAGACCAGGTGGATACAAAAAAGGTCGACAGTCTCGTAGATAAAAAATACGAGTTGAAGAAACAAAGAACAAAAGAGATTATCCAGGGATATCTCGACCTGCGAGGTATCCTGACGAAAGATCAGCAGGATAAACTGAAAAAAATGCAGCCCTCCTGCAGCATGATGGGCGGGATGATGAAAGCCATGGGCATGATGAAAAAAGGCGGTGTCGCCGCCCCACAGAACGCCGG
>CAZAYJ010000199.1:0-2789 GCA_964489335.1 uncultured Planctomycetia bacterium | reverse complement strand
CAGCAAGAGATCGATATCATCAAGAAGGGGTTGGCGGAATCCGCGAGCCTGCCGGAGTCGGCCGTCAAGAAGATCGACGAGCTTTTCAAGATGGCCAAGAAGGACCTTTCCCGGGCGGTCGAGCTCAAAAAAGAGCTGGATAAGTGGAATGTTTATGAACAGTATGAAGACAGGTTCCTCGATCTCTTCAAAAAGCCCCTTAAAAAGAACAATTAGCTCCGGGGCTCTCAAGGATGATCCCGCCGCCGTGAAAGTGATTCTTTGCGACCTGGGGAACGTGCTTTTGCATTTTGATCATCGCATCGCCGTGCGTCGCATCCAGCCTTACTGTAACAAATCTTTTGAGGAGATTTACCAGCTTTTTTTTGATTCGTCCTGCACCAAGGATTACGAGGAAGGCCGTATCGACACGATGGGTTTTTTTAAGCATGTGACCGATGCGTTGGCGGCCCCGGAGCTGCAGTATGAAGAATTCTGCGCCGCCTGGAGCGATATTTTCTTTGATTCCGGCGAGATGCTGGCATGGCTCAAGGAGCTGAAGAAGGATTTCCGCCTGCACCTGATTTCCAATATCAACGAACTGCACTATGATTTTATCCGCAGGAATTTTTCCGACCATATCGCCGTTTTTGACGATGTCTTTTTGTCTTACGAGATTGGCCACCGCAAACCCCATCGGGAGATCTACGATCGGGCGATACACGCCTCAGGATTCGAAGTGCCGCAATGCCTCTATATCGACGACAGGGAGGACCTTGTTGCTGCCGCCAGAGAGATGGGGATCCGTTCGGTCGTTTTCAAGAATGTGGCGGCGTGCCGGCAGGAACTTCAAGAGATGGGCATATGGCCTCAGAAGAAAGCGTCGTTTTAAAAACACGGGGTCTTTTCAAGGAGTATAAGAGCGGACCGGTTTTCTTTCGGAAGACGGTCCGGGCTGTTATCGACCTGGACCTGGACGTCCGCCGCGGAGAGGTTTTTGGTTTTTTAGGCCCTAACGGCGCCGGCAAGACGACGACCCTCCATATGCTCGCCGGGATTTCGCGTCCGACGGCCGGAGACATCGAGATTTTTGGGAAGCCTTTTCGTTGCGGCCAGACCTGGCCCCTGGCCCGTATCGGTTATGTGCCGGAGAGTACGTATCTGCCGGCAGACATGACGATGACGGAGCTCTTGTCTTTTTTTGCGCGCCTCTACGGGTTGCCGGGCGCGGTTGTCCGGGGACGCACCGCCTCGATGTTTGAGATGATAGGTTTTGTTCCGCGGGAACGCGCCACATTCGTGCGCAGTCTCTCGATGGGGCAGCGACGTCTCCTGGACCTGGCGTTGGCTCTCGCCCATGATCCTGATCTGGTTTTTTTTGACGAGCCCACCGTTTACCTGGATCCGTTAGCGGTTGAGCGTTTCAGGGATATCGTCGGCATGCTGAAAAAGAAAGGCAAGACTGTGTTTTTGTCTTCTCACACATTGCCGTTGATTGAGAGACTTTCCGACCGCGTCGCCGTCATCGCCCGCGGCCACCTCTTGAGGGTCGCCTCGGCGCAGGATTTCGCCGCCGAGGGCGGCTTGGAGCAGGTATTTTTACAATTGGTCAAGGAGGCGGCATGAAAGCGCCTCTGCTTTTTTTCTGGCAGATCCGTCTGATCGCCGGCGATGTTTACCGCGCCGCCGTGCGCGAGAAGATGATGTACGGTTTTCTCCTTTTGTCCTTTCTTTTTATCCTGATGGCCAACGTCCCCTATATGGTGGCCGACCCGAAAGTTTTTGAGAACCAGCCGGCCCTGACATCGTCTTTGCAGATTGGTTTCGTCGCCATCCATATCTTCATCCTGTTGATTGCTGTTTTTGTCTCGCTGAACACCATGCAGAATTACCTGGCGTTCGAAAGGCTCGTTCTGCTTTTATCGCGTCCCGTCCGGCGTTGGCAGATCATGGCCGGCGTCCTTCTCGGTCTTTATCAGATGATCCTTATCAACTGGTTTTTGATGACCATGGGCATCTGGCTGGTCGTCTTGTCTCACGAAAGGATGCTGTTGCCGTTCGTCTGGAGCGGATTGTCTGTCGCCGCACTCCTGGGGATCCTGTATGTCAGCCTCGTCGTTTTTTTCTATTGCCTCATGCCCAACATGATGGCCGGTGTCCTGACCATTTTTGTCGTCATCGCCGGTTTTGGCGTCTCCTCGGCGCGCCTGGTCTTTGCGCGTCTCGGCTGGCCTGTCTTTTTTGAAAAGGCGGCGCGTCTGGGTCTCAACGCCCTGCCGCAGATCAACGCCCTCCTCGGTATTTCCATGAAAGAGCTCCGGGTTTTCCATCTCAATATCCCGACAAGCTTCTATATCTTCCAATCCTTCCTTTTGATCGCTGCCCTCGGGTTGTTTTCTTGCTCAGCATTCGAGCGGCGCAGCCAGTTTTAGGGAAAATTTCCGCGAATTATTTTTCTGGTAAGGATATTTTCCACCCCGTGAGACAAAAATTTTTTTCCCGACGGAAAAAATACCGTAAAATGCGGCATAAGTGACTCAAAAAATCTTGACAATGCTGATTTATTATGATAATTTTTGTTTATAGATAAAATTTTTTTTAATCAAAAGGAGATTCAAATCAAAAAGTTAATGTGTTAAGGGACTCTCGACAACGGGGTCCCTTTTTTTATTATTTGGCCCCCTTGGCGCGGGCGGAAATTCATGGGGAAAACGATCGGTTTTACATATGATTTGAAAAGCGACCATCCTCCTGTGGCTGGCGTGCCGCCGGACCATTTCGCCGAGCTGGACCACGAAGCCACGATTCAG
>CAZAYJ010000198.1:0-2813 GCA_964489335.1 uncultured Planctomycetia bacterium | reverse complement strand
CCCTGGCTTCAGCTTGATGCTGATGCCTTAAAGGGTACGCTGACCCGTCTGCCCGACAGGGAAGATATCCAGATGCCTATCCAGGAACAGTTGATCGTTGAGTTGTATTCTAAGTAGAAGATTTCTTTAAAGATAATAGATACCTGGCTGTTGTTGCGGCGTGGCTTTTTCAGAAGAGAGTAGACGGCCGCATACGTTGACGGCGGGTCCAAGCACGGTGGGAATGGAGGAGGCAAGATGGGGATCAAGTGGAAAGATTTTCAGCTACCCAAGTTTCTAGAAATAGATGAGGCGACGCACACGGGGACATATGCCAAGTTCATCGCCGAGCCTTTTGAGCGCGGTTTCGGCGTGACGCTGGGCAATTCCTTGAGGCGCGTCTTGTTGTCTTCTATTGAAGGCAGCGCCGTGACGGCCGTCAAGATTGAGAATGTTCTTCATGAATTCAGCGCCATTGAGGGCGTGCAGGAAGATGTGACGGACATTATCCTTAATATCAAGAATCTGATCCTGAGCTCGCATTCTCGGGCCCCGAAATCAGTCTATATCAAGAAGGACAAGATCGGAGAGGTAACAGGACGGGATATCATCACGGATGGCACCGTGGAGGTTTTAAATCCTGATCTTCATATCGCCACGTTGACCAAGGACATCAAGTTCAATGTCGAGATCGAAGTGGGCCGGGGCCGTGGATATGTGGCCGCAGAGGTTAACAAGAAGGAAGAACAGGTGATCGGGGCTATCCCTGTGGATTCGGCCTTTTCACCTGTTAAAAAAGTGGCCTATCATGTTGAAAATACCCGCGTCGGCCAGAAGACGGATTACGACCGCCTCGTCATTGAGGTCTTTACCAACGGCAGTATCGATCCTAAGGATGCGATGTTGTATGCCGCCAATATTCTGCGTGGCCATTTGGACGTTTTCCTCAACCTAGGCCAGATCCCAGAGGAGATGGAAGAAGAAGAAGCCATGTCGCCGGAGGAGGCCCAGCTTTATGAAAAGTTGCGTCTGCCGATTTCCGAACTTGAGTTGTCCGTCCGCAGCTCCAACTGTCTGCGTGAGGCTAATATCAAGATCATCGCCGATTTAGTCAGGAAGTCGGAGAGTGAGCTTTTGGGCTTAAGGAATTTCGGGAAAAAGTCCCTGACGGAAGTCAAGGAGCTTATCGTCGGGATGGGTCTGAATCTCGGGATGCAGATCGACGACAATAAATTGAAGAAAGAGAAATAGACGGAGTCCCATGAGACACAGAATCAAGACACAGAATCTCTCTCGTTTCAGTTCTTACTACAAGGCTACGCTGAACTCTTTGGCTCAAGCCGTCGTGAAAAACCAGAGGATCATCGCGACTAAATTGAAAGCCAAGCTTGCCAAAAGACTCGTGGATCGTCTCATCACATGGGGCAAGCAAGCCGATTCGCTCGCTGCGCGGCGCAGGGCCTTTCGTATTCTTTGTGATCATTCTTTGGTGCAAAGACTGTTTTCCGATATCGGCCCGATGTTCCGCGAGAGAAAAGGCGGCTATACGCGTATCATTCCTTATAAGAGACGCCGGGGGGACAATGCCGAGATCGTCATCCTGGAACTGACGATGATCAAAGAAAAACAGAAGGCACCTAAGCACAAGGCGGCTGTTGAGACGGCCGAGAAGTCGAAGGCAGATAAGTCCGCTGAAACGCAGACTCATACAGAGCCGGCTCCTCCGGAGAAAGAAAAGCACAAACACGAAACAAAAAAGCCGTTGAAAAAACCTCTGGGCGGCTTGGGCAAGATCTTCAAATCAGAGAGAGATTCGCTTTAATCGAGCCGCGATATGCGGCAGAGATATTCCTTGTGTGCTCTGTTTTGTAGGGCGAACAAGAGGAGCAAAAGATACGCAGGTCCTGCGGCGAGTCCGATGTCTTTATCCAGAAGAGCTCAAGAGGTCAGTCCTTCGGCAACCCTCCAAATCACGGCTACAGCCAAGAAAATGGTCAAGGAGGGCAAGGATGTTGTTGCCTTCGGCGCAGGCGAGCCTGATTTTGACACACCGGATGTCATTAAAGCGGCGGCAATCTCCGCCATCCAGTCCGGCTTTACAAAATATACGCCCACCTCTGGGATCCCCGAACTCAAAGACGCCATCGTCAAAAAGCTGAAGAATGACAACGGCCTGGACTACACGGCGGGTTGCGTTGTCGTTTCCTGCGGGGCCAAACACTCCCTTTACAATGTTTTCCAGGTCCTTGTGGATGCTGGCGATGAGGTCTTGATCCCTGTCCCTTACTGGGTAAGTTATCCAGAGATGGTCAAGCTTGCCGGCGGTACACCCGTCTTTATTCCTACGAGACTGGAAGAAGATTTCAAGATCACCCCCAAGAAACTGCGTCAATGTATTTCCAAGAAAACAAAGGTCCTCGTTTTGAATAGCCCGTCCAATCCCTGCGGTGTGGTCTATCGTCGCAAGGAGCTGGAAGCTATTGCAGATGTCTGCGTTGAAAATAACATCTATTGCATCAGCGATGAGATCTATGAGAAGATCATTTTTGACGGTATAGAGAACGTTTCGATGGCGTCGTTGTCGGATAAGATCAAGAAGCTGACCGTCACGGTGAACGGTTTTTCAAAATCATATTCCATGACAGGCTGGCGGCTTGGGTATCTGGCGGCAGAAGACGAGATCGCGAAGGCCGTTTCCTGTGTCCAGGACCACTCGACTTCGAATCCGACGTCATTCGCCCAGAAGGCTGCGCTTGCGGCGTTCTCTCTAGGGCCGGCTTTTTTTGAGGATATCCGCAGGAAATTCCAGGAACGCAGGGATTATATTGTTTCCA
>CAZAYJ010000197.1:0-2837 GCA_964489335.1 uncultured Planctomycetia bacterium | reverse complement strand
GTTTCCTTATTTCACGCGCGATATCCGGCTGACCAGCGCCAGCGGCCAGGAAGCGTCGCCGGCGGAAGACATTGACAGTCTGATGTTCAGGTTGATCAACGAAGTCAGGGTTTCTCTGGATTATTACCGTCGCCAATTCCTCAAAAAAGAAGTAGATGAGATGATTGTCATCTCGCATATGGCGACATCGAATCTGATCGACCATTTCAGTAAGGAGCTGGGTCTCAAGGTCAATCTTTTGAAACTGGAGGAATTGGTCCAGGCCGAAGGCGTCGCGTCCGAGATGCTTCCGGACCTTGTGAAGGCGTGCGGCGCCGCGCTCAGACAGGAGCGGCCTACGCTGATCACCTTGAATCTTATCCGCCAGAGGGAGAAAGCGAAGGCCGGAGGCGGGTCGGCGATCTCCAGTGAAAATATTCAGGAGGCGGCGACCATATTCCTTTTGGAAAACAAGCCGGCCCTGCTCAAAGGCGGTGTGATTGGTGTTGTAATCCTGATTTTGGGATACGGCCTCGGTTTTGCCAAACTTTTTCCTCTAGAGAAGGAAAAGTCGCTGGCGACGGTCCAGACCTTGCCGTTATTGCCGGGGATCGACCTTTCCAGTCTTGAGGGCGTCCAGGCCAGCGAGACGCAATTCCTGACGCAGGAAAAAGATTTGAGGAATTTGGTTGACAAGAAGCCGCAGCTTTACAAGAAGTTGCTGATTATTTCGAAGTTGGTGCCGCAGGGTGTTTGGATCAGCAAGATGGCCTATATTGAAGACGGGACCATGATGCTCGATTGCCATGTTTATGCGCCGGAAGAAAAAGTCAGACAGCAGAAGATGAACAAGTTCGTCACGGACCTAAGAAACGATCCGGAGTTCCAGAAGACATTTGCGACGATCCAGTTGAATTCATGGAGGGAGGGAGGATTGGAATATCCTACCATTGATTTTGAGATCGTCTGCTACACGAAGGCGAAGTAGGCGCTAATGTCGCAAGAGCGGCCTGTATAACGGGTGAATTCATGGAGGGAGGGAGGATTGGAATATCCTACCATTGATTTTGAGATCGTTTGTTACACGAAAGCCAAGTAGGCGTTAAGGCCGCAAGAACCGGCATGCAAAACAGGTGAATGTATGGATGCCATGAAACAGGAAATCAATGTTTCCGAGCTGCTGACAAAGCATAAGGACTATGTCATCATAGCCGCCGTTATCGTTATTTCTATTATGGCAGCGAAGTATATTTACGGCAAACAGATGAAGGAATACGATCGGCTGAAGGGGGATATTGATATCGAACAGCAGAAATCCGAGGCGATCGAGAGGATTGTGACCATCAGCAATAAGATCAAGGATATGAAAAAGCAGGGATGCGACACGACCGACTTCGACGCCATCAGCAGCCGCATCGGCGAGATCGCCCGCAAGAGAGGCATCAAGATCCAGAATGTCGATCCGGCGGACAAGATCGTGGATCCCAACTATATCCGCATTCCGTTTAAGATCAGGGCGGAGGGTCGGACCGAGGACGTCACGCGGTTCATCAAGGATATCGAGGCCCTGCCGATGCTTACAAGAGTCCAGAGGATATCTTTGGAGCCGGTGCATTCGTCCGACGGGATGACGTCGGCGTCCGGTACTGGCAATGTCTTGAATGTGGATATGACGGTCATGGCTTATTATTTTAAATAACATGAATCACAACTCTTTTCAAAAATCTCAGATAACCCTAGAGGTCGCTTTTCTTATTTTTATAGGGATTGCGGCCATCGCGGCGGATCCGGGCCGGACAGCAGATGCGGACGCCACAGGCAAAGAGGTAATGGTGTCTCCTGCCGAGAAGGGTGCTGGAGAGGTCTCTCCGGCCATTGGGAATGCCGAAGAAGATGAGTTTGCGAGATTCACCGATTTTTTCATTCCCGTGATGCCTGTCAAAGAAGTCGTTGAGCCGGTCCAGACGAACCAGGAAGAGGAAGCGGCGAGCATCAATGTTACATTACCGTCTATGACCGTGACGGGCATCGTCTGGGGGACAAAACAGCCGAGGGCTATTATCGACGGCGAAGTTTATGGAGAGGGAGATATCGTAGCCAACACAGAGGCTAAGATCAAGAAGATTGATGAAGCGGGCATCCTTTTTCTTTATAAGAAAAAGGAATTCCTTATGAAAAGATCGAAATTATTAGGTATCGGGGAGGGCACATGAAAATGGCCAAGGTGTCATTGAGACGGGCAATATCGCTGGGTGTTTTTCTGGTCGTTTTTTTTGCGGTGTCTGCGGGCGCCGGAAAAGCCGAATTCGATTTTTATTCCAACGACCTGATCTCAAAGGCGGCGAATCGCAGAATTTCCATGGATTTTCAGGATGCGAGCCTTAAGACCGTCCTGAAGGTTTTTTCCGAGCAGGCGGGTTTGAACTTCATCGCCTCGCAGAATGTCCAGGACCGCACGGTGACCCTTTATCTGGTCGACGTGCCGCTCCAGGAGGCGCTGAATAAGATTATGTCGGCTAACAACCTGACGTATGAGCTTGATTCCGGCAGCAATATCTTTGTCGTCAAGGAGTGGGGGCAGCCGGCCGTGGAGACGATCACTAAGGTGTTTTTTCTCAAATACGCCCGCCTCAAAGGGTCTAAGCTTCAGCAAGCCATCGATGACGCCTCGACAGCCGGATCGGAGGGCGGAACGACGGGTGGTGGTTCGACGAGTACGAGCACGTCGGGTGGCGGCGAAGGAGAGGCCGGGACTCTGGAAGATTCCATTAAGGCCGTCCTGACCAACAACGGCAAGGTCATCTCCGATGCGCGCACGAACAGCCTCGTGCTCACACATATCCCATCACAGTTTAGCC
>CAZAYJ010000196.1:267-2854 GCA_964489335.1 uncultured Planctomycetia bacterium | reverse complement strand
GCGCTCGCGGGCGGCAGCGACCGGCAGATAATGCTTCAGGTAATCCTCCTCATTTTGGACCGTTCGCCAGAGACGCGCTGCGAAAATGTTGTCATAGATCCGCCCCCGGCCGTCCATGCTGATACGAATGCCTTCTCTTTCGAGGATGCTCGTAAAGTCGACACTGGTGAACTGAACACCCTGATCGGAATTGAAAATGCCGGGGCGGGAAATCTTCAAAGCCCGCTCCAATGCCTGAATACAGAAAGCGGCATCCAGCGTGATGGAGATATCCCAGGCCAACACATAGCGACTATGCCAGTCCATGATTGCCACCAGATAGACAAAACCATGCTGAAGACGGATATAGGTGATGTCGGTGCTCCAAACCTCGTCAGGAGTAGCCACGAGGACATCTTTCAGCAAATAGGGATATTTCTTGTGCGCCGAATTTGCCTTGCTCAACTTCTTCTTCGGATATATAGCCTCCAAACCCATCCTGCGCATAAGGCGGCGAATACGCTTGGGATTGACTGCGTGAGCTTCACGCCGAAGCCAAGCCGTCATACGGTCAACGCCATAAAAGGGAGCTTTCGTAAACTGTTCGTCAATAAGATTCATAAGTAATTGATTATATGGGTCATCGTCTTTCGGTACATAATAATATGACGCCCTCGGAAGACCAATTAAGTCGCATTGACGGCTTACGCTTATCCGCTTGTGTTTCGGCTCGATCATGTGCCTCTTTTCCTCAATTGAAGTTGAAGGGACTTTTTTTTAAGCCAGTCCAACTCCACCTTGAGCTGACCGATCTGGCGGTAAAGCTCCGACGTCACTTCCTCGCTCTCTTTTTTGGTTCATCCGGCAAATGCCGGGACAGACTCATGGATGAAGTAAAGTCGTAGTTTGAAATATGCTTGATCGCGGAACCCGTACGCTTGTCTTTTGAGGACTTTGATTTTGTTGTTGAGACCTTCCAGCGGGCCGGTAGAGATTCGATGCTTGAAGTAGGCCAGGAGACCGGCGAGGTGTTTTCCCAGAGTTCGGGCGAGTTTGACGAAGTGTTTCAGGCCGAGGGTTCGTGCTTGCTCAATCCAGGAGGTGAGGAAGGTCTGTGCCATCTCCGCGGTCGGGAGATTCCAGAACATGCGGAGGTCTTCCTTCAGCAGATAGGCCTGATACAAAGGTTCGTTGATTTCCATGAGTTCGGCGAGGCGCTCCAGGGAACGGTGATTGAGATGTTCCATGGCCCGGAGGAGGAGAAAACGACTCCCTTTCAGGACCTGCCGCTCTTGACCGTTGAGTTGCCGGTACAGATCCCTTCGGGTTTCATCGATGGCCCTGTTGACAATGGCGACAACGTGGTAGGGATCATGAACCACATCCACATGGGGAAAGACTTGTTTGACTGCCTGGAGGTATGCCGGCCACATGTCCATTGCAACGGCACGGAGATTCGCTCTATTGCGCCTGAGCTTTTCCAGGAAGGGAATCAGTACCGCTGCATCTCTTCCCTCATGGGCATGCAAAATCGCACCGGTTTCCAGGTCGATGACCACGGTCATATAGTGATGACCTCTCCGGATGGCGATCTCGTCAACGGCAATATAGCGAACCTTCCGCAACTTCCTTCTCTTGAATTGCAGGGCAAGGTGTTGTTTGAAGATGTCCTTGATCATGTCCCACCCGACATCGAGGAAGCAGGCCACATGCTTGATCGGGGCGATCCGGCAAAGGTCGATCACGAACCGCTCGAAGGCCTTGAGCCTCCTCTTTTTGCCTTCGGCAAAGTCAATGGGTTCTTTCAAATTACGGCGACACGATCGACACCGCTGGAAATGGCCATGAAGAACGACGAACTGTTTGCGCCTCCCCACAGGAAGCGCATGGAATTCACGTGTGAACGTGCCGTTCATGACCAAATGGGTCCATCGGGCGCCACAATGAGCGCACTGCCGTGCCTCTGCTTTCTTACGGACATGATGATAGACACTGCCACCCCGATACTCGGTCTTCTCATGCCGGTAGCGCGTCAACGCCAACGTGTGGTAAAGATAACTTGTCGTCGCCATGGTCAGTCTCCTTTCGTGCCTTGGTTGGGGAACCAACACGAAACATACTGCCTTGGCGGCGATTTTTCCATCCCGGACATCGTCTGCGCGTCCCCGACGAACTATCTATTGGCCCATCCTCGACGTGCCTTCTTGTCCGGGTAATTATTTTACACACCATAACCACTCATCCCGGCATTTGCCGGATGAACCTTTCACGTTTTGGAATGAGGTGCGCCTCGCCTCATGCAAATCAGGGCATTTTCTGGGAGGAGTCGGTCTATCAAAGCGATATTCATGCCGTCACGCGCCGCTCTGCTTCTCCTGACCGTTCTCGTTCTTGCGGTCTACTGGGACGTCTTGCATTATGATTTCGTTCATTACGACGATCACGTCTATGTGACCGATCATGTGCAGGTTCGACAGGGCCTGACCCCGGAAGGCGTGAAGTGGGCGCTGACGAGCACAGAGGCCGGCTTCTGGCATCCGGTGACCTGGCTGTCGCTCTTGGTGGATGACCAGTTGATCGGCCTTCATCCGGGCGGCTTTCACTTCAC
>CAZAYJ010000196.1:0-257 GCA_964489335.1 uncultured Planctomycetia bacterium | reverse complement strand
CACTCATACCGGCATTTGCCGGATGAACCTAAAAAATGAGTTTAAAAACATCACGAAACTATCGTTTTTCCCGGCCATTTCCATCAGCCAGCTGTTGCTTGGCATCGCGTCGACGGCGCTTTCCCCCGGTCTTTCATGTCTTCTTTGGATGGTCGGGACCGTTGTTCATTTTTGTTTCAGCGTGGCGGTTATTTCCATCTGGATCCGGCATCCATCCCTGGAAATCAACCATATCAGCCCGGCGTGGTTTATTCCTG
>CAZAYJ010000195.1:0-2862 GCA_964489335.1 uncultured Planctomycetia bacterium | reverse complement strand
CTTAAAGCCAATGGCCGCACGTTTCAAAGAATCACCCTCGTCAAGCTCAATAAATCTCCCCTGCACCAAAACACCATCGCGGCCCAACTCATCGAGGCTGGAGGCCCGACTGGCCGCAAAACCTTTGGCATTCAATTCATCAACCAGGCACCTGGACAATAATTGCACAAGGTCCTGCGCCTGCCCCTCAGAACGCTCCTCATTGATCTGTTTAAAAATCCCCGGCCTGAACCGCTCCAGCGGTCCATGCCCCGAACTTTCTTGCCGGTCCGACATCTGCTCTTCGACGACAAAATCCGCGACATAGACATGCGGTGCCGCCGACGCCGCGGCGTGCGCCTCGCAGATACAGACGCCGATCATCAATCCTAAGGCCAAGGTTATCCGCGTCTTCTTATTAAGCATGGCTTACCCCTATTTCCTCGACGAACCTGGATTTTTGACGATGATCGCCGGACGATCGACCTCCATGACAACGATGCGCCATTGGGTACCGTAAAGAGACGCTGTGTCCCAGGCGGCATATTTTTTGACGATAGTCCTGTCTTCCAGACCCTTGGCATAAAAATCGTAGGAGCCGGCGCCGTCATTGGCCTTGGAGACCGTCTCGGAAAAAGAAATAAGGTCTTCGAATGGCCAGAAGAGCTCGTCGGTAAAAATATTCCGGCCGATCTGGTCCGGATCCGGGTCATAGATGATCAAACCGTCTTTCTGCATTACCCACACCTTGCACGGGACACCCCGGACAAGCGGCGCGATGATATCTCCGGTAAGCGCCTGCTGTCTGACCAGCATGCTGCCGCCACCGAGGAAATCGCCCCGGACGGAAAATACAGGATAAATAAAATCGATAACCTCTATGCCCTCAACGGAAGCAAAAACCCCGCGCAGGACGGGCTTTTTGTCTTTCAGGAATTTGACGATATGCGCCTGCCGGCCGACATCTGTGCCTTCATATTTTCTATATTCTTGCGGCTCAACGACCGTCATCATGCCGGCCGCATCTATCAGGGCGCAATCGACGACATAATCGCGTCCCCGGCACAGATCGTCCAATATCCTGCGCGCCTCCTCTCCCTTGAAATCGGTCCCCGATAGCTTCTTTGCGGCGACCGAAAGATCCGTATTAATAGTAGAAAAAATGGCTGTTATGCCGCCTTTGGCTTTTTCAAGGACAGGCATCATCACATCTATGTCCATACAAAAAGCATAGGCCGCCATGACCATAACCATCCCCACTGCCAGGATAATTCTGTGTCTCATGACATTCTCCTTTGTTTTTGCATAAATAAAAGCCCAAGCTTCGAGCTTGGGCTTTTTGTCAATCTCTAAAATGATCTGTTCTGGCGAGCCATAGGGCGGCCCTCCCTCTGCGAAAAATACATATCTTCACCTGCGGCCATGCGTTATAGATAGATATCTATTATATCGGATTCGGGGCATACGGCAAGGACGAATGAAAACAAAATGGCCGCCCTCCAAGGGCGGCCATTTGTCGAGCTCTATGCCGATGGCGGCTTAAACAATCCCCTGAGCCAGCATGGCATCCGCCACTTTCACAAACCCGGCAATGTTAGCGCCTTTAACGTAGTCGATATAGGAACCTTCTTTGCCGTATTTCACGCAGTTATCATGGATCGCGATCATAATGTCATGGAGTCTCTTGTCAACTTCCTCGCGCGTCCACGACAACCTCATACTATTCTGACTCATCTCAAGGCCGGAGGTAGCCACGCCGCCGGCATTGGAGGCCTTTCCAGGGGCATACAGGATCTTGGCCTTCTGGAAGACGCCGATACCTTCGGGTGTCGTCGGCATATTGGCACCTTCGCCGACCGCGATACAGCCGTTCTTGACCAGCGCCTTGGCGTCGTCGCCGGAAATTTCGTTCTGGGTCGCCGACGGAAACGCGACATCGCATTTGACCTGCCAGGGCCTCTGCTTCTCAAAATACTTGCACTTGAATTCTTTGGCGCATTCCTTGATGCGGCCGCGGCGGACGTTCTTTAGCTCCATGACACACTTTAATTCCTTCTGATCGATGCCACCCTCATCATAAATAAATCCGTCTGAATCGGAAAGGGTCACAACCTTGGCGCCGAGCTGAAGAAGCTTTTCGACCGTATATTGGGCCACGTTGCCTGAACCCGATACGGCGCAAACCTTTCCCTTGAGGGATTCTCCGCGCGTCTTGAGCATTTCCTGGACGAAATACACGCAACCGTAACCCGTCGCTTCGGGACGTATCAGGCTTCCGCCCCAGCTTAACCCTTTGCCCGTTAAGACGCCGGTGAATTCATTCTTGAGCTTCTTGTACTGGCCGAACATGAAGCCGATCTCACGGCTGCCTGTGCCGATATCGCCGGCGGGAACATCAAGATCAGGGCCGATATGCCTGAAAAGTTCGCTCATGAAAGCCTGGCAAAACCTCATGACTTCGTTATCCGACTTGCCCTTGGGGTCGAAATCGGAGCCGCCCTTGGCGCCGCCCATCGGCAGCGTTGTGAGACTGTTTTTCAAAACCTGCTCAAATGCGAGAAATTTAAGAATACTGAGATTGACGCTCGGATGCAGGCGGATGCCGCCTTTGTAGGGGCCGATCGCGCTGTTCATCTGAATACGATATCCCCGGTTGATCTGGATCTCCCCTTTGTCGTCAATCCACGGCACGCGGAACATGATAACCCGCTCCGGCTCGACCATTCTCTCGATAATTTTGGCTTCCTTGTACTTCGGGTTCTTATCAAGAAAAGGAACTAATGATTCCACAACTTCCCGGACGGCCTGATGAAACTCCGGCTCTCCCGGATTTCTGATAATAACGCTCGCCATTATTTCTTCGACCTTAGCCTTCATGTCCCC
>CAZAYJ010000194.1:0-2881 GCA_964489335.1 uncultured Planctomycetia bacterium | reverse complement strand
CATATCCTGGCGGTTACCTTCAGCAATAAGGCCGCCATCGAAATGAAAGAGAGAATCCTTCTCCTCATGAAGAAAATCGCTCTCGGCCGGTTTGACAGCGAAGACGAGAAGAAGGCGCTTTTGTCCGGCCTCGGTGTCGCCGAAGGCGAGGCCCGCGTCCGCGCTTTTGCCGTCATGGACCAGATTATCAAAAATTATAATTTTTTCCAGGTCCAGACCATTGACAGCTTCATCAATGCCATTCTTTGCGGATGCGCTTTTAGGCTGGGATTGTCCGCCCGCTTCAAGATCAAGACAGAATTTGAAGATTACCTGGCATATGGTGTTGATGCGCTTGTGGACCGCGCGCCCAGCGATAAAAACGTGGAGAAGTCCTTTTTCGAATTTCTCCATCAGTATCTGTATCTGGAGAATCGCAGCGGATGGTTTCCCAAGAAGGATATCCTGGAGGTTGTCGGTGATCTTTATTCCAGGGTTAACCGTACCGGCGGCACCTTCGCGCCCGTGAAAGGGACGATGGCGGATGTTGCCAGGCTTAAGGCGGAGATCCTTGCGGATATGCGCAAGTTGCAGCGCGCCATGCCCGAGGGCACCCACGCGTTGTTTGTCAGAAAGCTTGATGAATTCTTGATGGCTCCGCGTTCTAGTTTTGCCCTTCAGGAGTTGTCGGATTTTTTTGCGCGTGAGGATTTTCCGGCAAAAAAAGAGAGCCGTGTTCCGGCATCGATCCAAAGATTATGCGAAAAGATACGGCAGGATATCCGGCGGGCGGCAGAGGCGGAGGCGATCCTTGTCTTTGGCCCCTACATCTCTATTTTCCGCATGGTCGCAGAAGACGTCCGCGCCCTGGCTTCAAAGGAAGATATCCTTTTCTTGGAAGAGCTGAATCGGCAGGCCCATGCGCTTCTCGATGAAAAAAAGATTGATGTCCCGGAGCTTTATTACCGGCTGGCGACGCGCCTGAAACATTATCTTGTCGATGAATTCCAGGACACGAGTCCTTTGCAGTGGGCTAACCTTCGCGGAATGGTCCGCGAGTCCTTGTCGGTCGGCGGGTCGCTCTTTTATGTCGGAGACAAGAAACAGGCGATCTACCGTTTTCGCGGCGGCGATGTCTCCCTTTTCGATGCCGTGGCCCGCGAACTGGACGCTTTCGGTCCTCGCAGGGAATTTTTGCGTCACAATTTCCGCAGCCGGCGCCAGATCGTCCTTTTTGCCAATAGGATCTTCTCGGCGCAGAACCTCAGGCGTTTCTTGCAGGATTTAAGGGGCGGCAAGACGAGATTTCCCCTGGCGAAGGAAGATGAAGAAGCGGTGTATCGGGTGTTTGAGGAAGCCGAGCAGTCGCCGGTCTCTTCGCGGGAGGGAGGGTGTGTGCGTGTATGGCATTTTGAGGTGTCTTCCCAGGACGAGAAAAACGAGACGACGGCCGAGAGACTCAAAACGCTTCTTGCAGTTCTTGAACAACGCTTTGCCCGCGCCGATATCGCGATCCTGGTGCGCGAAAATGACGATGTCGAGACAATTTCCGAATGGCTGATCGCTGCGGATATCCCTGTCGAGTCGGAAAAGACCCTTGATATCCGCAATAATGCCTTGATCAAGGAACTCGTTTCTTTTCTTAGGTTCCTTCAGTCTCCGATCGACAATCTTTCTTTTGCGTCTTTTGTCCTTGGCCGGATATTCCAGGCGGCCAGCGGCATGGAAGAAGCGGCTCTCCATGATTTCTTTTTTTCTCTGCGCGCGGCCCGCGAAAAGAAGGCCGGGATCTATTTTTACAGGGAGTTCCGGAGCCGTTTTCCGAAGGCATGGGAGGATTTCATCGAGGAGTTTTTCCGCAATGTCGGTTATGTGCCTTTGTATGAGCTTGCTGTCAGCATCCTGCGCCGGTTCCATTGTCTGGAGACTTTCGGCGATGAGCAGGCATTTTTTATGAGGTTTTTGGAGCTGATCAAGGAGACCGAGGAGGATCATGGCCAGCTGGCGTCCTTCCTGGAATTTTTTGAGTCGGGCCAGGCAGAAGTTTTTTATGTGCGCCCGCCCAAGACGGATGCAGTCAAGGTGTTGACCATCCATAAGGCCAAGGGGTTGGGGTTCCGGGTGTGTATTTTGCCTTTTCTGGAGATGGCGGTTAAGGTGCCCGGTATCCTGGCGTCTGTCAGCGATGACAGGATGAGTCTGATCCGCCTGACGGAGAAGTCGCGGATGTTCTCGCCTCTCCTGGAGGAGGCCTACGGACGGGAATACGGTCGTTGTTTTATCGACGAGTTGGACAGCATCTATGTAGCGTTGACACGGGCCAAGGACGAGCTTTATGTTTTTGTCCCCAAGGTCGGCCGCCGTCCAAATTTTGCGGCAGACCTCCTGGGGAATACGGATGTCGAGGCAGGAGAACCTCTGCCTGAAACAAAGTCAGCGGCTGCGTCAAGGGCCGGCCTCCCCGAAGACATACCGTCGACGCCCTATCAGGACTGGATTCATTATTTGAAGGATGAATTTGTGGATAGCGCCCTGATCCGGCGTCGCCGCGTCCTCCTGAAAGGGGAAGTCATCCATAAGATTCTTTTTTTTGTGGGAGACCTGCGCGGGAGGAACGTTCAGGAAGCTTTAGATTCGGCTATGCGCCGGGCGCGTCTGGAGTTTCCCGATTTCGAGGAGATGGAGGTGTGCGGTTCGCTTGTCACCCAGCTACTTAAGGCCTCGGCCTGCCGGGCTGTTTTTTATCCGCAGAGCGGCGAGGTCATGGTTGAGAAAGAGGTGATGGACCGGTTGGGGCGTACCCGGCGTATCGATCGGCTTCTGGTCGGGCCGCAGGAATGCTGGGTTGTCGATTACAAGATGTCGGATGAAGAGAGTGACAAGGGCCGGCGTCAAGTCGTCG
>CAZAYJ010000193.1:0-2894 GCA_964489335.1 uncultured Planctomycetia bacterium | reverse complement strand
TCCGGCACACATTTTACTCGCTCTCGTGCGGAGGGAAGGAACGCGTACAAGTTATATGGAAAATAAACCGAGCGTATGAGTAAAATGAATGCTGGGTTAGGTTCAGGACGATGACTTACGTCATTTTGCTCTGCAAGCCGTGCTTTCACCTAACCTATTGATAATCATAGATAAAAATATGTTTAAAAAGTTTAACACAAGCAAAATAAAAGTCAAGAAATACTTATGTAAATTTAGCGTGCGGAAAAAGGGTAATAAATATCGCGGCGGGAATGCAAAAAATCTCTTCTCGTGCGCTATTAAAACCGTCCGGAAATCCCCTCAGCCATGCCCCGGATACCCCTTAAACCCCCTGCCACCAACGTTCCCTATGCTGCTGGGGATGATGATCGATAACGTAGTCAAGAATGCTCTGCTTATGGCAATCGCGGATTTTTCTAAATGCCAGGCCCGTCAAATAGTTATATTCCTCCTGAAATTCCTTGGAATGCCTCTGCCAGATCACCTCGGACTCGACGCAAACCGTCCCCTCAACATCTGGGAATTCAAACATGATGTTGAGCCGGTCGCCTGGCTCATGCTTTTCCACCGTTTCCACGCAAGCGCCTGTCGTGCTAAGATCTTTTGTCCTGGCAAATCCTTCATTGTGTTTCACAAACCCCATGTAGCGAATTGGCAAGATTATGTTCCAACGGACTGACCCTCTCTTCTCATCCATTGAACACCTCCTTAATCCTGCCCTAGGCAGGATTAACTCCTTCACCCGGCCTCACGTGGACAGGCCGGCGTGCCGCTTTTCTGCGGCAGCGTATCGATGTAGACGCGAGGAGTAACGTTAACTTTTCCAAAGCTACGCCTTCTCCGATCCCGCTCAACCTCAACTTTCTTCCGCCTGTGTCGCCTTCAGTATTCTTGCCATGCTCATGAGACGCTGTCTGTCGAAAGAAATGCCGGTGCGCCAGAGAGGTCCGTCTGCTCTCGACCATACAACACGCCCCAGAAGATGCATAGGCTCAAAACCGTCCCGGAAATCAAACCACATCTCTAGTGGTGTCCTGGGCCGCAGTTCGCGGCTACTGTCTATCCGGGCTCCGCCGCCGCTGATATCCCTGCATGCCGCCTGTCCCCGCGTTCCGATCTTCAGGTCCTTGAACTCAATGGGAACATCCTCCACGAGAAAACGGCAGAATGTCCGCTTGTCGTCCGGTCCTGAAGGATCGCCGGAAACAATCTCCAATTCGTTTCTTTTTGCCTTTGGCATAATCTTATTTTACCTCCTTTCCTAAGATTTTTGAAGCTAAATCTTATGCTTCTAACTCCTTGCGAATCGCAGAGTTATCTGAAAAAGTCTACTCATGGGATCTTGACGATGGCGCCGGCGGCCGCCTCTCCATAACCTGGCCGGAGGTTTCCCAAACCGGAAAAGGAAGCTCCGCCCTTGCTGGGCTGGAGCCTTCCTTCATCGGAAAAGGAAGCTCCGCCCTTGCTGGGCTGGGCGGCCCATGAACTGCGACCGTCAAAATCCGCAATACTATAAAGTCCGCCGCCAAACGCCGGAACCCCGGAGACAGATACACGGCTTACAGCCGATACTGTATCGTCGAAACTCAATCGGGCCGCCGTCTCAACCAATACCGGAAGAGGAAACCCCGCCCTTGCTGGGCTGGGGCTTTCCTTCATCGGAAGAGGAAACCCCGCCCTTGCTGGGCTGGAGATCTGGCTATCCGAGCCGCCACCAACCGAACCCCGGGAAGCTGAAAGCATCCGGTTAATCTCCGCCTTAAGTGTCTGTGTGATAAACGGTATAAATTTTTGCGGTACCCAGTCCGGCGATTCGGCGATCGTGACCAAGGGCGTAGCCACGCCGGCGACAGAGAACAGACGCTCTAGAAACCATGCGATCCCGTGCTTCAGCTCTGATTCGATCTCCTGCCGGGGCGAGCCGAAGGCGACCTTGCGGTAAATTGCTGATTTCATATTGCCCTGTTCGACGAAATAATCCTCATCGATATCAACAAAGACAGGCCTCTGTTCCCGGCGAAAATCGGGCAGATCGGACAACCGCAAGACATGAACTCTGATACGCCGGCCGCGCACAACCATCTCTCTTTGCGACGGTTTGCCTTCGCTGTGCGGCGGGATCACGTGATATATCTCGTCGATGATGCCGTAATAAACAGCCGGGTAAATAAAGTTTCCTTCCTCAAAACGCAGGCCCCACAGATCAACATCCGTGCACTCTTCCCAGCCCGAAGGCGCCGGAACAGCCATATCCGCATGGGCATCGGCATGAATGAGGACCGCGCCCTTGATACCCGAAAGCGCCCAAATATTAAAAGCGAGGCCGTGATCCGATACCACCTGGACGTGCGGTTTTCGGACCGTCAAGGCAACGGACGCCGCTGGAGACGACAACGACGCAATCTCGCGCTCGATGGCTGCGGCCCTGGCCTTAAAACTCGGATGCGTGTTCAATATTTGCGGACGGTCTTCTTCCTCCTGCCGGCCTTCCTGTCCTGACGCATAGCTGAGAAACAACCGGATCGACGGTTGTTCAAGAAAACGGGCTGTGAGCTTGCGCAGGGCCGCGGTCAGGCCTTGAGGCCGGTAACCGGCCTGCGAAGCCGCATGCACGGCGAACGCGTCCGCCTGGAATTCCTGACGATGGCACAAGGCCTCCCAGAGCCACTTCCTTTCCGTAACAGGCCAACCGTGTTCAAACACAAACCTTAGATATTCAAGGGCGTGTTTCTTCTGCCTGTGTCCCAATTCATGCGCCAGGACCCCGGCCAATTCATCATCGCTAAGGATTTGAACCGTCGGCTGATCCAGAAAGATAAAGGAACCCGTTACCGACGCGTTATAATGATCGATCCACTGCTCCCCTTTACTTA
>CAZAYJ010000192.1:0-2894 GCA_964489335.1 uncultured Planctomycetia bacterium | reverse complement strand
CCCTGCGCAGTCTTTTTCTCGAAACCTTCATTCCCGCAAACCCTCAGGGCCTGAAAAGTGAGTAAATTCCGTTGACTTTTGCGGTAATGTCATTAATATAGATTTATTAATGTGTTGCATGATGGACACAGGTGCTTTTGTGTCTTCCGCAAGTATCCCGCAGGGCCTTGAGAGAGAGTTGCCTTATGAAAATGGATTCGCAACAATTGAGAAACCAGCTTAATGAATCCCTGTTGTCTGTGAAGGGTTTGTTAAAGCAGGGGATGCCTGCGCCAGAGGTTGAGCGGGGCACATGGGGGGTCGATATCGGCGCTGATGCCGTCAAGGTCTGCCGCTTGGATGTCTCCAAACAACCTTATGTGCTTTCCGCCTATGCGATTGAGAAGGTCGATAACAAAAACTACCGCGACGCCTTGAGCAGGGTTTTGGCAAAGAATGCCGGTATTCAGAACGGTATCTGCGTATTTTCCGTCAGCGGTCAGGGCGCTGTCTCGCGTTATATCGAACTGCCTTCCATGAACAAGACCGAACTGGAATCTTCGATGAAGTTCGAGATTGAGAAATACGTGCCGTTCCCCCTGACGGATGTCGTCACGGACTATACGGTGCTCGGTGAGATAAAAGGGAAGGCCAAAACGAATATCCTGATTGCGGCCGCAAAAAACGAGATCATCCATAAGAAATTCGCCTTGGCGCAGGAGTTGGGCCTGAAGGTCAAGGCGATAGACTTGGATTCCCTAGCCCTGGCTAATTTTTACACGGAGATCGTCGGAAACCCGAAGGGCTGCGCCTGTTGCGCGGTGATCAACATGGGGAAGACATGTTGCAATATGGACATTCTTGTTGACGGTCAGCCATTTTTGAGCCGTGACATCTTTGTCGGCGGCGATGATTTCACCAAGAAGATCGCCGAAGCGCTGGACCTGGATATTCCCGAAGCCGAAAAATTAAAATGCGCGCCGCAGGGCCGCGAAGACGAGCTTGCGGCTATCTGGGATTCCGTTTTGAGCAATCTGGTGTCCGAGATCCGCGTGTCCCTGGATTATTTCGAATCGCGGGGCAGCAAGGCGGCGGACCTTGTTTTGATCACAGGCGGCACCAGCCGTCTTTGCGGCATCAGGGACTACATGGAGCATGCCCTGGCTGTGGACGTCAAGTGTCTCGAATATGCGGACCGCTTGTCCTTGGGCGCTGGCGTCGATCGTCAGGCGTTTGCGGCGGACAGCGACCTTTTGACGGTCTCTTTGGGGTTGGCGTTGAGGGATGCCGCATGATCACGATCAATCTTCTCCCAAGACAGTTGCGCAAGACGGACAAAAAGGTCGTCGTTCCCTATAAGACTTATCTGCTTTTGGGTTTTGCGGGTCTTATCCTGCTTCATTTTTTGCTGTTTGGCATTGCCACGATGAAAAAAATACAGGTTATCGCTCTTCATGGCAGTATCAATAAGATCTCTGCTCCGGCCAAGGAGGCAGCCAAGACGAAGACGGAGATCAAGGAGCTGGAGGCGCGGACCAATACGTTCAAGACCGTCCTGGACCGTCGCGTTAGCTTTACGGAACTCCTGTCGGGTCTGAGCGATGCTGTTCCCAAGGGATTGTGGATTGACCGTTTTTCCCTCTCGGGCCGCAGCATCATCATCCAGGGGACCGTCATTTCACTGACGCAAAATGAGATGACGATCATCGGAAAGTTCCTTCAGAACCTTAAAAACAACAAAACGTTCTCTGCGGCGTTTCCCAAGCTTGAATTGGGTTCGGTTCAAAGGCGGTCCATCAAGACCTATGACGTTGTTGATTATGTGCTGAACGGAGAAATGAAAAAATAACCGGCGTCGTCCCGCCGGGATTGTCGGTCGCGGAGACACATGAAAACACCTTCGAATGAAGAGTTGTTTGCGTTTCTGAAGAACCTGAAACATAATCCTAAGGCCATTATGGTTTTGGCGGCCTCTGTTTTTCTTCTTGATGCTGCATTTCTGCTGCGCGGTCAGCTCTCGCAGGTGATACGGCTTTTTTCTGAGGCGCGGACGCTAAGAAACGAATACAAGAATGAGACGCTGGATGTTAAATTCGCCTCGACATACAAGACGCGTCTGGAGACATTAAAGACGGAAGAGGCCGCGCTTGAAAAACAGATTCCTCGGGAAGAGGATGTCTCTGGTCTCCTGGAGATGGTATCCAAGTTCGCCGATGTCAGCAGCGTCAAACTGATCCGTATCAAGCCGATTCCCGAGGTGCAGAGTCTGGCGAACGCTGTGACGGTTTCCATTGCAGGCAAGGGCGAGATGAAAATTTTCCGGGAAAAGATCGCCTTGTCGGCGAGAGGGGGCTTTCATCAACTCGGCCGTTTCATCGCCTTTTTGGAAAATGCGCCGAATTTTTTCGATATCAGTTCCCTTGAGATTCGAACGGACGATCAAGATTATATGCATCACGTAATCACAATGGTTATTGAAGTTGCCGTCAGTAAGGGTTAAAATATGAGGCATCGGCCTTTTTTCTATGGGTGGGCAGGCGTCTTTATCTTGGTGGGCATCGTCTTGGCGGGATCCCAGGACTATGTTACGGCCCAGGACCAGAAATACACCTATATCTCGCAGGGTAGACGCGATCCTTTTGTCCCTCTGGTATCGCCGTCCGGCTATCTGATTAATCTGGAAGAGGAGGAGAACGCCGTCATCCGGCTGGAAGGTATCATGTATGATCCTAAAGGCGATTCCATGGCTATCATTAACGGAGAGCTGTTGAAAGTGGGAGAGACTATTAACGGCGTCGTCGTCAGCAAGATTGAGCCGAATAAGGTCGTTGTTATTAAAGACAACCAGAAGATTGAGATTGAATTAAGAAGGGAGGAATAAATGATACGGCCGAAATTTTTCCGGATGCTTCTGG
>CAZAYJ010000191.1:0-2983 GCA_964489335.1 uncultured Planctomycetia bacterium | reverse complement strand
CTCGAAACGAGTACCCCCGTAATGTATTCGCCTTCCACCCCAAGCTGGACGTTGTAGCCCGGCTTCAGCTGCGCGTTGCGCATATGGTCGTCTTTCATATGCATAAACGTCGCATCCGGATCGGTCTTCGAGAAGCTATTGCGACCATCGAAGGTCTCCTGATACCCGGCGTACTTTAGTTTCCGGCCAAGCAACTCCTGCAGAAGCTCTATGTCCCTCTGCAACTCGCTTTTCCGTTTACCCCTGCCGTATACGAACGGCACCCTCACATGGCTTTGAAGCGCACATAGCAATTCCTCCGGTGTCTCTGCCATAATTCCGTATCTTGAACAGAGCTCAGCCGTCAGCTTTGCCAACCTGTCATGCAGCCCGGTTTCGTATTTCGTCGTGCTTTTCTTCCACACAAAGCTGTATTTGTTTGCGTTTGCCTCGATTTTTGTCCCGTCCACAAACAGATGCTCAAATTTGATCTCTCCAAGTGCGGATAACTTCTCTACCAATTGATAGAACAGCTCTTCCGCACATTCCGACAGCCTCTTGCTCCGGAAGCGCGCGATCTCGCTATGATTCGGTGCTTTCTCTCCATTCAACAGCCAGATGAAATTGATGTCCCGCGTGCAGGCCATAGCGATGCCGCGGCTGGAGAAGATACCTTGCATAATGGCATATACCAGTATCTTTAGCATCGTGACGGGGTTCGTTGCGGGGCGTCGGCCTGTGCGTTTGTATGCTCTCATTAGCGGGGTGTAATCCATCTCCTCTATGATTTCATCTAAGAGCCGCACACTGTCGTCCGCCGGTATCATCTTTTCCGCAACCATCTCGTCAATTTTCAGTTGCACATTCCGTCTTTCCGTGCCATAATTTACACGGTATTTATTTTTGGTCACAACAAGATTATACCAAAACAGAGCCGAAGTGTCTGTGACCAGCCCCCCAAATTTTGTACCAGTATGATTGTTAGTGAAGTTATGATAAACTAACGAAAAAGGAGCTGGGACAAGATGTCAAAGAAGACGTTCACAACGGAGCAAATCATCGTCAAACTCAGGGAAATTGAGGTGCTTTGCGGCCAAGGCATGACAATCGCGGAAGCGGTGCGGCAGGCGGAAATATCAGAGCAGACATATTACCGCTGGCGGAAGACCTATGGCGGCATGAACACGGTGGAAGCCAGACGGCTCAAGGAGCTTGAAAAAGAAAACGCCCGTCTTAAAAAGCTTGTGGCAGATTTGAGCCTTGATAACGCGATTTTGAAGGACGTCAACTCAAAAAACTTCTGAGCCCGATGAAGCGTCAGGCGGCCGTCAAGTACGTTATCGACACACACTCGGTAACGGAACGGCGGGCTTGTCGGGTTTTGAGCGTCAATCGAACTGCCTATCGATATGAACCCATTCGTCTTCCAGATGAGGACGACATTCGGGCGGATATCATCTACAAGGCCTGCAACTTCGGGCGCGTTGGCTATCGCATGGTGACGAACATGATGCGCAACGAGGGCGTCCGGATTAACCACAAGCGCGTCGAACGGATCTGGCGTGAAGAAGGACTGAAGCTTCCAAAAAAGCAAACAAAAAAGCGCCGCCTGTGGCTGACCGACGGCAACTGCGTCCGGCTTAGACCGCAGCACAAAAACCACGTCTGGAGCTATGACTTCGTTGAGGACAAAACGGTGAACGGCAAGAAAATTCGGTTTCTCAACATCATTGATGAGTTTACGCATGAGTGTCTGGCATCGATTCCCCGGCGGAGCTGGCGGAACAATGATATCATTGAGGTGCTTTCGGGGCTGATGATCACAAGAGGCTGTCCCGAGTATTTGCGCAGCGACAATGGCAGTGAATTCACCGCGAATGTCCTTCGCCAATGGCTGTCAAGCGTTGGCGTTATCACGGCGTATATCGAACCAGGAAGCCCCGGTCTCACGTTTTCTGTGACGGGAGAGCTTCACGTTCATCACATTCCGGCAGGACACGGAGCAGTAGACGGAGCGCGGATCAGCGGCAATGAACGGCTTGCCGCAGCGTTTGCAGAGACGGACGCGCCGCGTTTCGTCGGTGAGCATTTCAGCAAAACCGACATCGATGCCGCTCTTGAGCGAGTCGAAAGTCTAGACCCGTTTTGCGGTTCCGTTTTTGGAGGCATAGGTCATTTTTGCGTTGCCGGGAGTGAAGTCAAATGCTTCATGGTGCTCATGCTTTTGAAGCTGCACGTAAAGCTGCAGGCTGTAGATCCCGTACCACTCGATCTTCTCACAGTATGAGTAATCCAGCTTTCACCCAATAATGATTCTCATATTTTCAATGTGATTAACGATAACGCATTATTAAAAAAGATTGTTTACTATTTCTATGATTCAGAGGAAGTTGATGTTGTATCTCAATTGATTAAGATGCGCCGTAACGGAAATTGTGGACACGAGGAACGGCTGGTATAATAACAGACGAAGAGGTGTCCAACATGAAGAAATACGATGCAGAATTCAAGAAAGAAATTGCGCAGTCCTATTTGGAAGGCAGACGAACCGGACCGAGTCTTGCAGCTGAGCTCGGGCTCCATGTCAATACGATTTACAAGTGTGCGGAGCAGTATAAAACCGACCCGGAGAATGCGTTTCCTGGGATGGGCCATATGAAGCCGGAAGAGGCAGAAATGGCCAAAGCACAAAGACGGATCCGGGAACTTGAGGAAGAGGTAGCCATATTAAAAAAAGCCGCGGCATACTTCGCAAAGAACAGCAGATAAAATACCAATTTGTCTATCGGTATCGCTTCGAATTTGCTGTTAAGAAGTTATGCCAGGTGCTTGAGATTTCTCGAAGCGGATACTATCGTTGGGCTTCGGAAGGATGTCCGAGGCGTCAGGACAAGGACGTCGTGATGCTGGCGACTATACGAAAGGTCGAACTGATCTTGTCAATATTTCGTGACACATTTATCTCGAAGAATTTGAGGATTTTGCGCTCTGATATAATGGGATG
>CAZAYJ010000190.1:0-2988 GCA_964489335.1 uncultured Planctomycetia bacterium | reverse complement strand
ATGATGAGAGGTAAATTGGGGCTGTAGCTCAGCTGGGAGAGTGCCTGACTGGCAGTCAGGAGGTCACGGGTTCGATCCCCGTCAGCTCCACCACTTTTTCCCGACAGGGAAAAAGTGGTGGATGCCGGAGCGGCCGTTGCGAGGCGACAAGCCGAACAGGAAGCGACAGCGCCCCCATCCCAACAAGGGAAAAAGTTCGCCCGCCTCGCGGCGGGCAGGGATGTCCCGACGTAACATCTGGACACCATCCTGATAACCTCCATTCATTTAAAGGTTGCGCCTATCCCCGGCTTATGAAGCCAAAACAAGGCATTTTTCTTTTCGGTCTGATCGAAATCGGCATCGGCACCATCACCCTGGCCGCGATAGGCCGCAATATTCTCACGGGGTTCCTCCCCAAACCTCCCAATGTGCTGGCCTTTGTCATCATAAGCAGTCTGATCTCGATTTGCCTGGGCGCAGGCATCCTTTTAAAATGGCCTTATGCGAGAAAATTTTTGCTTTTTTTTGCAGGATGGGTCATCCTAAGCAAAATCCTGATTTTCGCCGGTATCATCGTGCTTTGCTGCGAACTGGAAACCTCCATAGCACCCGACGTCAAAAATATCATCTCAATTCTGTATCATGGTACCGTCATCGCCTATTTCCATAGCCGAGCCATCAAAGCGGAGTTTAAACCATGAAAACCTTTGCGCCCCTTGTTAAGGGCCGCCGGCACGCGCAGGCTTTTATCCTGGTCCTGCTCTTCGGTATCTTCTTCTCTGTCCTGCCGTCATCTTTTTCAACGCCGCAGCCTCAAAGCCAGGATCAGTTCATCGTTCTCACCATCGACAACAAGATCATCGGCCCTGTCGTCGCCGACTATATCGATAAAGGCATCACAAAGGCCGAGGACGACGGCTACCAGGGCGTGATCATCGTTTTGGATACACCCGGCGGCCTCCTGGAATCGACACGCGCCATCGTTAAAAAAATCATGAACGCCTCGGTCCCTGTCATCACCTATATCGCGCCCTCCGGCTCCCGCGCCGGCTCGGCAGGCGTCTTCATTGCTCTGGCGTCCCATGTGGCCGCCATGGCGCCTTCGACAAACATCGGCGCAGCCCACCCGGTGGACATTGAAGGAGAAAAAGGAGAAGATCGCTCGCTTAAAAAAGCCATCGAGGACTTGACAGAGACCTTGCGGTCCCAGAAAAAACAAAAGGCATTACCCGAGAAAAAAGACAAAAAATCCCCGCAGAATAAGGAAACTGACGCCCCTCAGACGGGAAACGTCATGGAAGACAAGATCCTCAACGATACCGTCGCCTGGGTGGAAACCATCGCCAAAAACAGAAAACGCAATGGGGAGTGGGCCAAAGACGCTGTCCTCAAAAGCGTCTCTGCCACGGAAAAGGAAGCTCTCGACAAAGGCATCATCGACTTTATTGCTGTAGACATCAACGATCTCCTGAAACAACTGGACGCCCGCCCGATATCCATCTCCGCCGGCAAGACTATAGTCCTCAACACGAAAAATGCCCTCTTGCACCGCGAGAACCTGACAACGCGACAAAATATCCTCAATACCCTGATCAACCCCAACATCGCCTACATCCTTATGATGATAGGATTTCTGGGGCTTTTTATCGAGATCACGCACCCCGGCGTCATCTTCCCCGGCGTCGCGGGAGTCATCTGTCTCATCATGGCCTTTTACGCCTTTGCAATCCTCCCGGTCAACTATGCCGGTTTTCTCCTTATCGGCTTGGCCATCGTGCTGTTCGTCGCCGAAGCCCTTACCCCGGCCACCTTTGGTCTCTTGACGCTGGCCGGCATCGTTTCCATGCTCCTGGGATCCCTGATGCTGATCGATTCATCCTTCAGCGGCCTGACCATCTCTTTAAACATCATCCTGCCTCTGGTCCTGGCTGTCGCGGCCATCGCTATATTCCTGGTCACCAATGTCGTACGAGCCCACCGCCGCAAGATCATGACAGGGGCCGAAAGTCTTCCAGGAGCAGAAGGCAGGGCCGGCACAGATATGGCGCCTGACGCAGAAGGCCAAGTCTTTGTGAATGGCGAGATCTGGAGCGCGATCAACAAGGGAGAGTTGCCGATCGCCAAAGATGAAAAAATAAAAGTGATAGGAATTGACAAGGTCAAACTGCTTGTGACAAAATAGGTGCTTTGAAATCACCTCACACTGGCATGCAGGGAGTGCGATTCTGCATGTAAACACGCAAGGCTATCCAGAAAGGAGAGATCTATGAGCTTCCCTCTCATCATCGGCATCATCGTCGTTGTATATCTCCTGAACTCTATCAAGATCCTTAACGAATACGAGCGTGGCGTCATCTTCCGCCTCGGCCGCATCCTGCCCAGGCCCAAAGGACCCGGCGTCATCTTCGTCTTCTTCCCCATCGACCGGATGGAACGCATCAGCCTGCGTACCGTGACACTGGACGTGCCGCCGCAGGACATCATCACCAAAGACAACGTATCTGTCAAAGTCAATGCCGTTGTCTATTACAGAGTCATGGACCCATCCCATGCCGTTCTGGAAGTTGAAGACTACCATTTCGCCACATCGCAGATGTCCCAGACGTCCTTGCGTTCTACCGTCGGCCAGGTCAGTCTAGACGAACTTCTTTCGGAAAGGGAAAAAATCAACTCGGAACTTCAACTGATCATCGACAAAGCCACAGACCCGTGGGGCGTCAAGGTCTCCCATGTGGAGATCAAGCATGTGGATCTGCCGCAAGAAATGCAGCGTGCCATGGCCAGACAGGCGGAAGCCGAAAGAGAGCGCCGCGCCAAAGTCATCTCGGCTGAAGGTGAATTCCAGGCCTCCCAGAAGCTGTCGCAGGCCGCAGAAATCCTCCAAAAACAACCGATGAGCCTGCAGATGCGCTATCTGCAGACGCTTATGGATATTTCGACGGAAAAATCATCGATCATTGTCTTCCCCCTCCCTCTTGAGATGCTCAAGTGGTTCAAAACAGAGGG
>CAZAYJ010000189.1:0-2995 GCA_964489335.1 uncultured Planctomycetia bacterium | reverse complement strand
AAATAACCGGTGCCGGCGACGCCGAAAATAATGGTCTCCGGCACGCCAATATGCATCAGACAGGCAAGAAGGGTAAAGGTCAAAATAATCCCTCTGGCCCATGCAGCATACACCTCGGGTTTCTCGATCTTGAGCTGCTGGGCAAAGACACGAACCATCTTCGAGCATACCAGACTCAAGAACATCCCCACGCCGAAGATAAAAAGAACGGTGATGACCATCAGCGCAAAGTGGAAAAGCTGGTTCAGCTCGGACGACGCTATCCTCAAGCGCAGCTGGTCGAGGCAGAGGACAAAACTGACAAACATGGCGGTCCAGAAAACCAGAAGACCGACCCAGCGGTGCGGCGCGATCTTTTCACTGCCGCCCCACAGACCCGTCATCCCCGTTTTTTCGGCGAAGGCGTCGAAGCCGATGGCCCGAAGGAATGCCATGACAATCAACTGCAGGACCCTGCCGACCACCCAGCCGGTCACCAGGAGGCAGAGAGCCACAAGCACGTCGGGGATGAACGCCATCACATCCACCAGAAACTTTTTCAAAGGATCAACGACCAGCTTCTGCCAGTCCCAGATCGGAAGGCAGGCGCCGGATTGATCCAGTGCCATTCCGTACACGCAGGAAAAACCCATGCCCGACAACCAGCGTCTCATCATGACCTCCCTCTTTTGGCGCTATTCCCCCTCATTACTCCATGCGTTTTTTAGTTACGCGGATAACCCACGGTCTGCGCCAGGATAATCGTCTGGGAAGGGCGCAACTTCATCGCCTTGGTCAATGTCAGCTTGTTAAACCAGCCGCGCACGACCGTCGCCAGGCCGGCCGAGGCGCAAAAAAGATACACGTTCTCGCTGATATACCCGGTATCTGTCGCGGCATAAAAATCTTTTTGTTCGCCTGTCATGCCTTCCATCTTCTGGTGGTCGGCGACAAAAATGAGATTCACGGGCGCATCCTTGACAAATGCCTGCTCGCCTGTGACGGCCCTGATATCGTCAGGCAAAACAGGCAAAAGGACATGGTTCCCGGCATCATACAAAAACAGGCCGTCCTTCAGGGCCACATAGATATCAATCTCCTGCCTGTTCATCGCCGTGGGCGCGGTACGGCCGCCCGTATCAGGGCGGTTGACGCCGGCGGCCGCCCAGAGAAGATCCGAAAGGGTCTGCAAAGAAAGCTCTTTGGTGCTGAATTCCCTTCTGCTGCACCTTTTCTTCAAGGCCTGCATCAAAGGCATCCCGCCGTCCGTCTGCGGCGGCGGCAGCTCTATCCTGCCGTCATCGAGCGCCGGCGCCGGCAGGGTAAAAGAAAACAGCATCAAGACACTAACCATCAGGGCAAAAATCCTCATGACGCCTCCTTGGAGCCGCCGTTCAGGATGCCACCGCAAACTGCTCTTTGACCTTGCGGCGCGTAAAAAACAAGATAAATATCCCGCTCAAGACAAAGACCGCCACATTCATGGCGATGATAAAATCAAAGGCGGCGGTCGCGACCATCTTCACATCGAGCGCCGGGGCTCCCGTCGGCATTTGGGAAGCCGTCATGGTATAGACATAGGTGCGGACGGTGCCGAAAGACAGGATGAATGCCGGCACCCCCACAAGGAGGTCGGCGACATTGATAAAGACGCATATTTTTCTGGCAGTCTCCTTAAGCTTCAGCAAACCCATGCCGGCGATGATGCCGACGGCCGAGGAGAAGAACGAATAGCCGATGATAAAACAGACAGCCGCCAGAGGAAAAGACGCATAATACACAAAAAAACTCTGGATATCGAGCGCCGACAAGAAAGTAAAAACATTAATGACAATCATCAGCCACGCGAACAACAGCACACCCTTTGACCGTTTCATGGTCCCTCCTGTTTATTTCTTGATGACCCTGAACGTATGGAAAGACGGCTCGCTGAAAAATGGACCCGCATCCACCTGCACCACAGACCAGGTGTAGCTCTCACCGTCCTTGAAATAATCGACGGAAACGGCAATCCCCGCTGTCGCTACCGACACCTCTTGGACATATAGCTGTTTGACGGCCGCCGTCTCATGGCCTTTGTAGAGACGAAACACATAATACCATATCCGGCAAGGATTCTCCCTGGATTCCCAGCGGAACGCAACAAACCGTTTGCCGCTAATATCGACAACAGGCCATATCGGCTCCAGCAGCGTCGGTTCCGGCACGCGGGACGGCGGGACATTGGGATCGGCCGTATTGCGGATGACGACCGGCGTCACGCCCTGCCCCTCTTCAGCGACGCAGGGAAGATAAAAAACAACCAACAGCGCCGCCATGCAGCATACGGACAAAAAATAACGGATCATTCTACCTCTGGCGTCACGCACCGGAAAAACACAAACGGCAATTTTTTATGTTGTCCACGACAAAGCGACGGAACGCCTGCATCCGATAGAGGTCTTCCAGCGGCCTGTCGAGCCGGAAGGGATTTCTGATATCTTTCCTGCAGGGGAAAACCTTTCCTCCGCCGTCGATATAGAGTTTGTTCAATAGATAGAGGCAATGGCCGTCTGTGTCGCGCAGCACATCCGAACAGCGCACATACCGGTAATCAAGGCCGCCAAAATCCGCCTCCTCAAGCCGGCGCCTCATCCGGCGAACGTCCTTGTCGTCCGCATCCAGGGCCCGCAACTTTTTTTTGACGGGCTCCAGCGACAGGAGACGCCACTGCCTGACTCCCATCCGGGACAAAAACTTCCCCAGAGAAACCATATGGCCGACGTTGGATTTCATGACGACGGTCGAGATGCACGGCCGGATATTCCTGTATGTGTCTCTCATCAGGATCAGCCCGCGCCGGATGGCCTCAAAATGCCCGGGCACGCCCGTGATCCTGTCATGGCCCTCGCCCAGGTCATGGAGGGAAATGACAAGACAAACCTTTTTCAGCGCATCGAGCTTCCTTAAGATCCGCGGCCCCAGGAAACAGCCGTTCGTGAAGATCTCCATGTCGAAATTCTTCTTGCGGCACAAC
>CAZAYJ010000188.1:0-2997 GCA_964489335.1 uncultured Planctomycetia bacterium | reverse complement strand
GGCGGAAAAGCAGCCGCCTAGTAAAATGCCTTGCGTTTATATTTTGATAAATGATTCAGAGAGGAATATTTATATCGGTTCAAGCAGGGAAGATAGCGCCGAAATTCGTTTAAAAGAACATAATTACGGCATGGTTAGATCTACAAAATCTGGTCGCCCCTGGACTATTTTTTTATATAAAGAAAGGTTTCTGATTATACCTCTGCCCGTAAAAAAGAGATTTTTCTGAAATCCGGTGTTGGGCGAAAGTGGATTAAAGACAATCTTCGGAGAGGTGGCTGAGTGGTTGAAAGCAGCTGCCTGCTAAGCAGTTGGCCTGGGCAACTGGGCCCTCGGGTTCGAATCCCGACCTCTCCGCCATTTTTCACTTCGGGAAAAATGACGAGACCTCGCGGGCCGCAAGCAGGGAGGCGGGTTTCCTTCGTTATCACGATTCGGAAATTTTTTGAAGGTGGCTTGATATGGCGATCCTGATTTTTAAAATCCTTCTGATAATTTTTTCGGCTGCGGCGACGACGTTGAGCGTGATCTTCATGTTGTCACCGGCTTTATTCAGGGCCATAGAAGAATTTTTGGGCCTTGAGTTCGGCGCGGGGGCCTACGTTACGATCCTTGAGGGCAAAATAAATTTCGTCAACGATTGGATCGGCAGGAACCGTGTGTTTTTCGGCCCGTTGTTTGCGGTCCTGGCGGCCCTTAACACGCGTAACGCCTTTTTCTTTTAGCCAGGGCGCGTCGGTCCTTCCCCATATATGTCTTTTTTTCTTATCAAAACGGTCGTCTTCATCTCGGGCTGTGTGTTGATGAGCCTGGAGATTGCCGCCAGCAGGGTGCTGGCTCCGTATTATGGCAGCACGATCTTTGTATGGGCCAGTCTGATTACGGTTTTATTGACGGCATTGGCCGCCGGCTATTATACGGGGGGCCGCTTGGCAGACAGGCGGCCTTCTTTTTTGCTCTGGGGTATCCTGTTGGCCGCCGCCGGCCTATTGACGATCGCCATTCCCTTTATCGCATGTCCCGTCAACCGGATGTTTTTGTTCCGCCTTGACGACCGCCTGGGGTCCTTAGCATCCAGCTGTCTTATTTTTTTTCTTCCAAGCTTTATCCTCGGCATCATTTCTCCTTTCGCCGTTAAGTTCAGCGTCAAGAATATCTCCAGAATCGGCAATGTGGCCGGTCAACTTTATGCATGGTCGGCTGCGGGTAATGTCCTGGGGACCTTGTTTACCGCTTTTTTCCTGATCGGACGCATGGGCGTATTTTCCATCTTCGTGGCGCTGGGTGTTGTTCTTATCTTGGCTTCCGGCATCGTTTTTGTGGCGACCGCCGGCCGCCGCTCAAGACGTCTGGCATCGCTTCCTGTTTTTATCCTGCCTGGCATGTTTTTTCTTTTGCCTCTGCCGCCGTTGATAGAGCTTTCCCCCGGGGAAAAGGTTGTTTTTCAGAAGGATTCATTCTATAACCATGTCCTTATTACGGATGAGCCGGCTGCGGGCGTGCGAAAACTCCGTTTCGACAAGCAGATAGAGCAGGCGGGCATCGTCTTATCTGGCAATTACGGATCGATTTACAGCACGACAAGCATGCTGCATCTGCCTGTGGCATTTTCTGCCGATATGAAGAAGGTCCTGTTTATCGGTTGCGGCGGCGGGATCGTGCCGAGGAATTATTTTTGCGATTATGCGGGTATTACCGTTGATGTCGTGGAGATCGATCCCATGGTTATCCAGGCCAGCCGGGATTATTTTTTCTTTTTTTCCGCGCCCCAGATCAACGTCTATGCCGATGACGGCAGGAGGTTCGTCCAGAAATCACGGGAAAAGTACGACGTCGTCGTGATGGATGTTTTTAACTCTGGCGGCCAGATCCCCTTTCATCTTTTGACAAGGGAGTTTTTTCTGGAAGTCAGAGGGATCCTTCAGGAAAATGGGGTCGTCGCCATGAACCTGATCAGTCCGCTGCAAGGAAGAAAGGCCGTGCTGTTCCGGTCCGTCTATAAAACCATATCTACGGTTTTTCCCCAGGTGTACGTTTTTCCCGTTGTCCTGTCCGATGCGCCACAGGACAAGATTGAGCCTCAGAATATCATCATCATAGCCACCCGTCAAAACAAGAGGTTGGAACCCGAGGAGTTGTTTAATCTTATCGATAAGCAAGTGCGCTCGGGACGTATCAGGGTCCCTCGTCTGGCTGAGTGTGTGAGGTTTTCTTATCGTGTCTCTGATGAGGAATTAAAGGAGGCTTTGCTATTGACGGATGATTTTGCGCCAGTGGAGTTATTGTACGGGAAGTTTGCCCGTTGATCCGTTTTATCATGCGGCAGAGAGAAGGGAAGATCAGCGGGATGATGCCTGTTTGTCTACTTCGTCATAGACAAGGCGAGAGATCTGCTGGATGATCCTTCGGAGGGTTTCCATATCGCCGCCTCTGGTCATGACACAGAGGAGATAGGGGTGCTGCGGATGGTAGATGATACCGCAGTCATGCAGTTGTAAAACAAGATTTTCATGGCGCTCGCCGAACTTGTGGGCTATTTTTATCCCCGCCGGTATGCCCCCCGCCAGGCCGAACGGGAATTGAGTTTCGCTCAAAAGCTCCAAGGCTTTCTCTGACATCTCGGGGCTAAGATAAGAGGCGTTATAGAGGACCCTGAAAAATGCAGCATACGATTTGTCCGACATCTCTCCCTGCATTTGGTCGTACTCCCAGTATTCGATGCCCAGGTCTTTCTGAACCGAGTTAAAGGTCGATTTGTCGTTTTCGACCAGCAGGCCCGATGCTTCGTTGTCGGAGTAGACGATCATCCGCCGGATCAGGTCTTCTACCGTATATGATTGTCCCGCCTGTAATTTTTCGGTGGGCTCAAAATATTGGGAATAGGCCGTCATTTCCCCGTTGAAGGTGATCATCTTTTTCAGGATAAGGGGGTCGGATTCCGCTTTCTTAAAGTAGGCCATCATGATGGGGACTTTTAACAAACTGGCGGGAATAAAT
>CAZAYJ010000187.1:0-3012 GCA_964489335.1 uncultured Planctomycetia bacterium | reverse complement strand
CGGGCAAGAAAAAGACTGTTGAAAGCCGATTGCATATCCCGACGCTTGCCTCCGGCAATGTCGGGATAAATTCAGGCGATGATTTACATCACCTGAAGCAACGCGATAGTTCCGTCACTCATGCCTTCATTTAAAATACACGGCTGCGATGACAGACGCCAGATAAAACAACAGATTCAAAAGAAGCGGCGTGTCGGAAAACAGGACTTTCTCCGGCGCCCCTCCCTCCTTCTTCTGAAACACAAGATAAAGATACCGGAAGATGCCGTAGACGACGAAGATAATGGAATACTGGAGATTTTTCGTATGGAATTTGGCCGTCGTCTGCGGAGACAGCGCATACAGGACATAGCCCAAGATGGTCGAAGCCGTCACAACGGTTATCATCTGGTCGATAAACGGCAGACTGTAATGGGCCAGGACGGGCCTGTGGTCGGCGGCGCGGTCTTCCAAAAGAACCATCTCCCCGCGGCGCTTCGCCAAAGCCAGAAACAAAGAAAGGAAGATCGTACAGATCAAAAGCCAGCTGGATATCGGCACGTCGATGACAACGGCTCCTCCTATCACGCGCAGAAGGAATCCCGCGGCGATGCAAAAAATATCGAGGATCACGACATTCTTAAGATAAGTGGAATAAGAAAATTCGAGGATGAGATAGATGGTGAGGATGAAACCGAAATGCCTGTTCAGGACATAGGCGGAGATAAGCGCCCAAAGCATTAACGTATAACTTAAGATATGGGCTGCAACCGGCCTGATCCGGCCCGAAGCCAGGGGCCTGTTTTTCTTCTGTGGGTGCTTCCTGTCCGCTTCGATGTCCAGGATATCGTTGAGCAGATAAAGACCGCTGGAGGCCAGGCAAAAAACGACCGCCGCGGCCAGGACGACAGCGCTCTTCCATGGGTCGAAAAAGTTCTGCGAAAAGATCAAGCCGGCAAACAAAGCAATGTTCTTGACCCATTGTTGAGGCCGCAGAGCTATCAGCACGTCCTTCATCTTTTCTCCTCCTTATGGCTCCCAAGGCACGCGGCTAAAATTCCACCTTCAGGCCATCCGTCGCCGCCACCACGTTGAGACCCGTCTCCCAGCTCAATTGTCTTGCCAGGACATGGGGATGGTTTTTGAGCATCGTCAGACCAAAGTGAGTCAAGATTGTCTTTTTGGGCGCCAGGCGTGTGACGATCTTTTTGACGTCGCCGAAATTCAGGTGCTGGATACCGGGATGGGGCTCAAAAAAAACAACATTAATGATAAGCACATCACAGGCAAACATGTCCTCCAGCCCTTCGAAATATTCCGTGTCCGACAAAAGACAGACCTTTGTCTGCCCCATCATAAACTTCAAGCCGTAGGTCGTGCTCGGATGACGCAAGGGCGCCGTTGTCTCGAAAGAAAAATCTCCGAGGCGATACACTGCCTGCGGCGCCAAAACCTCGATCTTGCCTGCAAATTCCCGCGCATATTTATAGATCACCGGGTCATCGCCAAGGGCGTCTTGGGGGACGTAAACGACGCCGCGTTTTTTAAAACCCCCCTCTGTCATCGCCTCGATCATCACATTGATGTCATTGGCATGATCCAGGTGACGGTGCGTCAGGACGATCGCATTGAGATTCGTCGGATCAAGCTTAGGCCTGACGGATGAACACCGCACAAGACACCCCGGCCCCGGGTCAATAAGAACCTGCGTCGTGCCGGACTTGAGCCACAGCCCTCCGGAAGCCCGCAGCTGGCGGATCATGACGAACCGCGCGCCCGCCGTCCCTAGGAACTTGATCCAGTGATCACTTGAATTCCTTTTTCTGATCATATGTTTTTGTGTTCTTTGTCTTGCGGCTTACAGCTTATGGCTTGCGACGAATATACTCCTCGTCGCTGATAACCTCAATACCGTTCTGCTTCAGTAAGGCGGCTGTCACGCCGAAACCGGGAACAAGCGTCTTGGTGAACGTCCCATCGTAGATCCTGCCGCAGCCGCAGGAAGGACTCTTGGCCTTCATGACCGCCGTCGTCACGGCGTGCTTGCGCGCAAAGGCCAGTGTTTTTCTGGCGCCGAGAATAAAGAACTCCGTCACGTCGCGTCCGTCCCTGGAGACAACCCGCGCCCTGCCTTCCAGGACGGCCAAGCCATCCCCGCCGCAGATTTCGGAAGGCGGATGCGGAATACGCATACCCCCCAGGACTTCAGGACAGAACAAAAGGACTTCCCCCTCAAGCATAAGCCTGACAAAATGGGACTGACGGTTATGACTGCCATCATAAACACAATTAACCCCGGCCAGACATGCGCTGACCATCATGGTTCTTTGAGCCATAGGCTTTTAAGCTCCTGCGTGATCTTCTCCCTCTGCACGATATTGAGGGCGTTCTTGAGATCGGCCTCCCGGCCAACGGACCGCCCCTGTCTCTTGGCCGTGCCGGACGATTTCAAGAAATCGGCGCAAGCCATGACCCGCGCGCCCTGGCTTCGCACCGCATACCCCAGCTCCCTGTCATCCGTCACGACGACAATATGACGGGGACCCTTATCCGTGCGGACCATCTCTTTAATCTTCTCGTCGGCGGACCCACCCGAAGTGAAGATGATCTCAAACGTCCTATTCTCCTTGAAACCGAACACCTGCGCAGACCCGTCAAAAACGACCGCCAGCCTGTTACGCACCGAGCCGTGTGGCCGCCTGTCTTCCAGAAACATAAAGAAGCGTTCCCGCGCCTGCCGCAGGGGCAAATTGCAAAAAAACCCCGAGCGCTTGATGACGTTATACCCGTCGACGATATAAAATAAAGACATAACCGACAGCTCCCAGGAGTCCCAAAAGGAACGTATATCCGAAATTCATCAACGATATCGCAAAGGCCTTCTCGGCCGCAATGCCGATCTTGGCGAAGACAAAAACGGAGGCCGCATCCCTCACCCCCAGTCCGCCGATAGAGACAGGCAGGGACGAAAAAGCCGTGATCATCGGCACAAAGATCAAAAAATAGATCAGAGAATAATCCAAGCCGAAGGCG
>CAZAYJ010000186.1:0-3094 GCA_964489335.1 uncultured Planctomycetia bacterium | reverse complement strand
GCTGAAGCATAAAGAGGCGCGTGGGAAAGGGCGATCTGGCCCGCTTCTCCGCCGGGAAGACCCAACCGCACCGAAAGCCCCAGCGTCCGTTCCATCCGCTCCAACAACCCCTCCAAAAGGCTCAATCCGCCCACCACGACGACGCCAAAAGAAGAGATATTCTCAATGCCGCTGTTGAAAATCGCTTCTTTGAGAAGTTCAAGGAACTTATCTATCTCGGGTGAAATGACTCCAGCCAACTCTCCCTTTTTGACGCAGCGATAAGCATCATCGGCCTTGATCATGATCTCTTCGGACTCCTCGCCCTCTGCCGTCAGCTCTAGAGACGTCCTCTTAATCTCGTCTGCAGAAGCCAAAGGAACACGGCAGAAGTTTGCGACAATCTCCGTAATGTTCTTGCCGCCGAACGACAAGATAGACAGGTGACGGACGACCCCTTCCTGGTAAATCACGACGCCTGTCAGTGTCTCGCCCACATCGACTAAAATCGCCCCTCTATCCCTTTCATCCGAAGAAAGAACGGCCTGCGCCGCCGCGACCCCGGCATAAGCGAGAGTTGTGACGTCGCAACCAGCATGTTCGACGGCCCGAACGATATTTTCCACATAAGAGGTGGGCGCAGAGACCAACAAAAGATCTTCCTGGAGCTTGCGGCCGTGAAGGCCGAGAGGATTAAGCGTCATGTTATGGCGGTCGACGGAATACCCCTGAGGATACTCGTGCAAAAGGTGCTCATCGAGCTCCAGCCCCAGCGTGCGCGTCTGCTGGTTAAGACGGTCCACATCCCGCTTGGTGATGGTGCGCGTACCGCGTTCAGCCAGGGCGACAGCCGCCGTGCTGTGCCGGGCCTGAATATAATTTCCATTGATGCTGACGGCCAACCGTGAGATCTTCTGGCCCCGCCGGGCTTCCATACGCTTGATGACCTGGCGGATACTATCCGACAAAAGCGCAAGGTCGTTGACAACCCCTTTAAAAATCCCCTTGGCCGGTATACTTTCAAGGACGACATCTTCCAGGTGTTCGTGATCGCCGGCCACACGCGCGCTGCCGAGCGTCATCTTCTGCGAGCCGATGTCGAGAGCATAAAATACGTTGCGTTCCGCCACCTTCCTGTCTTTCTTCAAAAGTGTCATGGGATGCCTATCGTTTGGGGGGTTCTTTGGTCGCCACCACGGGTTCTTTGGGACGAAGGTCGATATATTTGATACGCCCCATATCGCTTGAAATCGTCTTCAGAATTGCCGGCAAAAGGGAGACGCGATTGTCGAAATTCCTGTCTCCGGCTTTCACCTCGATATCGGGAGCCAGATAAAACGACAATTCATCGGGATCTGTCGCATCCACGCGTATCACGGACACGGACATGCCGGGGACGGCCTCGCGGATATCTGCGGCGCGCGCCTTGAGGATCTTGGCCAACACCAGAGCCCTATGCAAGGCCGCAGAAGAATAAGACGCGCCTATCTTGAGTTTCGTCAGCTTATTGTCCATGCCGACCAAAAGCGGCAAAGGCGGCGTCTCATCCAGCCCCGCTGTTCCGACGACGACGCCATTGGCATCCATCATGTAATAAACATCTGCCTTGATCCAGACAACAGGCAGACGCTCCTTGGCGACGATCAAAAGCTGCGACGGCAGGATGCGGCGGACGCTCACGGAATAAAAATTGGGAAAACGCCTCTGGATCCTTCCCGCCAGATCAACCGCATCCACACGAAAGATATTGACACCGACCACGTCGTTCTTGATCATCTCCAGATACCGCTGATCGCTGATCCCCTCGGCGCGCAGTTCCCGGATCTTGAAATAATGCGAGGTCGTGACGTAATTATGGACGCCTTTGGCGATCGCCCAGCTGGAAAGGATAATCGCCGCCAAAGGCAGGATCACCAGAAGAAAAAATGCCAGGCCGTTGCTGTTGTTTTTCTTTTTTTTCGCCATGAAACGCTCAATAAGATGCTGTTGCCGGCTCCGGTGCCTGTAGACAGGCCATCTCCACGAGAGAACGGCATAATTGGACAAAATTCATTCCCGCAGCAGCCGCAGCCTTCGGCAAAAGACTCGTCTCCGTCATGCCGGGAATGGTATTAACCTCAAGAATATACGGGGTCTTCTCATCTTTCAGGATGACGTCAACACGGGAAAGATGCCGGCAGCCGAGGGCACGATACGCCTTCAAGGAATCAACCTGGATGCGCGCAGCCAGGCGCTGATCCAAGAGAGCCGGAACGATATAATCCGTCAATCCCTTATGATACTTGGCCTCAAAATCAAAAAATCCCTTCTTGGGCCTAATCTCCACCGCCGGCAGAGGCCGATCGTTCAAGATGGACACCGTAAGCTCCCGGCCCCGGATAAACTCTTCGACGAGAACGTCTTCGCCGTAACGGTGCGCTTCTGCCATCGCGGCCGCCAAGTCCTTACGATCAGCCACAAAGCTGCTGCCGATGCTGGCACCCTGTGCGGAAGGCTTGACCACAAACGGCGCCTTGAGCCACTTGATCTTCAATGGGCATCTCCGCCCCCTCCTGACAACAACCGAGCGAGGCACATGCAAACCAGCCCCTGCAAAGCGGCGGCGGGAGACAATCTTATCCATTGCCATACGGCTGGCCTGCGGGCCGGGTCCGGTATAACGGACAGGAATCTTTTCAAGGATTTCCTGCAGACGGCCGTCCTCGCCAAATCCGCCGTGCATGGCCACGAAAACAACATCCACCATATTCTCGCGAATCAACCTGCGGATCTCATCTTCGGTTTCACTCTGCACGTCCAAAGCGACGACATCAAACCGGCCTTCCTGCAGAGCACCGAAAACGGCGCGGCCAGATTTCAGGGATATCTCCCTCTCAGAAGAACACCCTCCCATCATAACCCCAATACGTCCTGGATTAAGTGACAATCTTCACCTCGGGTTGCAAACGAATTTTGTAACGATTATACACGGTTTTACGGATGATTTCCATGAGCTTCATGACATCGCGATATGGTGCGCCGCCTGTAATCACGATAAAATTGGCGTGCCTGGAACTGACACAGGCGCCTCCGACGCGTGCGCCTTTGAGTCCGCAGTCATCGATCAGCCGGCCAG
>CAZAYJ010000185.1:2729-3102 GCA_964489335.1 uncultured Planctomycetia bacterium | reverse complement strand
AACACCGCAATATCGAGCTTATCGCCAGCGAGAATTTTACCTCTATGGCGGTCCTCGAAGCTCAGGGGTCTGTCTTGACCAATAAGTATGCCGAAGGATACCCCAAGGCCCGTTGGTACGGCGGCTGTGAGCATGTCGATGGCGTCGAGGACTTGGCGCGCGAACGCGCCAAACAGCTGTTCGGCGCCGATCACGTCAACGTCCAGCCGCATTCGGGGACACAGGCGAATATGGCCGTTTACATGGCGGCGATCAACCCCGGCGATACGGTCCTGGCCATGGACCTGGCCTGCGGCGGCCACTTGTCGCACGGATAGAGCCATAATTTTTCCGGCATGTTCTACAAGATCGTCTCTAACGGCCTCAGTCCGAA
>CAZAYJ010000185.1:0-2713 GCA_964489335.1 uncultured Planctomycetia bacterium | reverse complement strand
GTCGAGGATTTAGCCCTGCGCCATAAGCCGCGTATGATCTTGGCAGGGGCTTCGGCCTATCCGCGGACCATCGATTTCAAGAGGTTTCGCGAAATCGCGGATTCCGTCGGTGCGTATCTCTTTGTGGACATGGCCCATATTGCAGGTCTCGTCGCCGCAGGATTGCATCCGTCGCCTGTCCCTTATGCGGAATTCGTGACGACCACGACACACAAGACTCTGCGTGGACCGCGCGGCGGCATGATCCTGTGCCGTCAAGAGTTCGCCAAGAAGATCGACAGCATCGTTTTTCCAGGCACCCAGGGCGGGCCGTTGATGCATGTGATCGCCGGGAAGGCTGTTGCTTTACAGGAGGCCCTAAGCCCGGAGTTCAAAAAATACCAGCAGAGGATCGTCGCGAATGCTAAAGCGCTGGCGGATGAGCTGGCCCGAAAGGGCCTCAGGATCGTCTCCGGCGGCACGGACAACCACCTTTTATTGGTTGACCTGACCAGCAAAGACCTTTCCGGCAAAGAGGCGGCGGCCATGCTGGATGCCGCGCGCATCACCGTCAACAAGAATCTGATTCCTTTTGATAAAAGAAGCCCGTTTCAGACGAGCGGTCTGCGGCTGGGGACGCCGGCCGTCACGACGAGGGGCATGGGTTTGCGCGAGATGCGCCAGATCGCCGGTATCATCTTTGAAGTGGTTTCGGCCCGCGGACAGGAAGAGGCGGTCGCCGCTGCGGCCAAAAAGGTGGAAGCCCTCATCAGGAAGTTTCCTTTATATCAACCGTTGTTAAGAAAATTTAAGGGGCACTGGCTGGACGAATAAGTCCAACCGATCAGCGCGCCCGCCGAGATGTGAGGCGGGCCCGGGGGCACGCGCCTGTCCGGCCTTCGGCCGTGACAGGCAGGTGTCGAAGCCGAACCGCAGGTGTCGAGAACAAAGGGAGTATTGTAATGGCCAAAAAGGACCGGAGGCCTGGATGGGATGAGTACTTTATGGGGATTGCTGAACTGGTGGCCCAGCGTTCGACGTGTCTGCGCCGCAAGGTCGGGGCACTTGTCGTTAAGGACAGGCGCATTCTGGCCACGGGCTACAACGGTACCCCATCGGGGATCAGGCATTGTTCGGAGGTCGGGTGTCTGCGCACAAAACTTAAGATCCCGTCAGGAGAGCGGCATGAGCTTTGCCGCGGTCTGCACGCCGAACAAAATGTTTTGCTCCAGGCCTCGCTACACGGCGTTTCCCTCAAAGACAGCGCTATTTACGTGACGAACCAACCCTGCATTATCTGCGCCAAGATGATCATCAATGCCGGCATCAAAGAAGTGGTCATGGCGGACCATTATCCGGATCCGATGGCGTTGAGTTTCCTGAAAGAAGCGAAGATAAAAGTAAGGAAGGTAAAAAAGTAAGCGGGTGCATGGGTTAAAAGAAAAAAACTTGTTTTTTGGGTTCTCGATCTGCTGACTCGTTTACCCGTCACCCGCTAACTTTTATTTTCCTTAGAGCGAAGCGATTCTTCGCTGTAGGCAAAATTAAGGGATCAGCGTTGACTCCGCGCTTGGGCACTTGAAAATTTCCATCAGGGCGAGGCCATCGGCCTGGCGCAGCCGGCCAGGACGGCCATCCGGCAGTAAATTTTCCTGGTCTGCTGAAACAGCTGACCGAGTAAGTGCGGAGTTAATTTTGTAAGGAAGCAATACCTATTTATAGGCAAAATTAATGAAATGCCCCTATTGCGGTTGTATTGACGACAAGGTGATTGATTCGCGCTCCAGCTCCGAAGGCAATGCCGTGCGCCGCAGGCGGGAGTGTGCCAAATGCGGCCGCCGTTTCACCACTTATGAAGTCGTCGAGGAAACGGCTCTCATGGTCGTCAAGAAAGACGGCCGCAGAGAAACCTTTGATCGCAAAAAGATCCTTTCCGGGATATTGAAGGCCTGTGAAAAAAGGCCTGTTTCTTTAGAGAAGATGGAGGAGCTTGTGACCGGTATCGAACGGGAGATTTCCAGGAAGTTCGATCGGGAGGTCCGTTCCAGGGACGTCGGTGAGCTCGTCATGGATAGACTGGCATCTTTGGATGAGGTCGCTTACGTGCGCTTCGCCTCCGTTTACCGTCAATTCAAAGACGTCAATCAGTTTATGCTGGAATTGCGCGACCTGTTAAAAAAGGCCGGAAAATAAAAGAGGGCTTATGGTTGAGATGGAATTGAGCAAGATTATTATCGATGAGAAGAGGCCGGACCAGATGATTGTTCTGAAAGAAAAGAAGGGTCCGCGGCTGATGCCCATCGTGGTCGGCTATCTTGAGGCCAATGCCATCAAATTGAAGGTTAGCGGCATCACGCCGCCGCGTCCCCTGACGCACGACCTTTTGTTCTCCGTCATCGAGGGGCTTGGAACTTCCGTGGCAAAAGTCATGATCGATAAGCTCGAGAACAATACTTTTTATGCCAAGCTCGTGTTGCAGCCTTCAGGTTCTTCCGCCCCAAAGGTCATCGATGCCCGGCCCTCCGATGCTATCGCTATGGCGGTACGCGCCCATGCGCCTATCTTCGTCGATGAAGAAGTCATCAAGCGTTCCGAAGTTTTTCATCAGCAACCCTGATCTCTGCGCGCAGATATTTTTTGCGGGAGGGGCTGCGCCGCAAAACCCCAGATCTCATGAACATCAAGTCTAAAACTATTCCTGACCATCCGGTGTTTCGCTCTCGGCCTTTCCGCG
>CAZAYJ010000184.1:0-3155 GCA_964489335.1 uncultured Planctomycetia bacterium | reverse complement strand
AGGACCGCCATAGAGGTAAAATTCTCGCTGGCGATAAGCTCGATATTGCGGTGTTGACGATAGAGCTCCCGCGCAATCATCTTGTAGACTTCCGGATCGACATCTTTTAAGGAACTTGCTATGGTCGGGCGCATAACTTTTCAATCCTTTCTATCTTTTTTAACCGTCGGGCGTGGCGGCCGCCTTCAAAAGGCGTGGCGAGCCACACGTCGATCATCTTTTTGGCCAGGGCCTCCTTGACAAAAAGAGAACCCAAAACCAGAATATTGACGTCATTGTGCTGCCGCGAAAGCCGGGCGGCCCTGACTTGATGGCAGAGCGCGGCGCGCACCCCGGCCACTTTGTTGGCCACGATACAATTGCCGATACCGCTTTTGCAAATCAAAATCCCGCGGGCCGCGCGCCCGGCGGCAACCGCCCGGGCTACCTTGTAGGCCGTATCGGGATAATCCATAGATTCTTCGGAAAACGTGCCCATATCCAAGACACAGAGGCCTTTTTTCCTGAGGTAGCCGATGATAATCTCTTTGAGGCGCCAGCCGCCGTGGTCGCAGCCGACAGCGATCCTGGATACACAATTCATAGCAGAGCTCCTAATTTCTGGATGGCGTTCTTAACCTTCGAAAAACAATGTGCGTAAAATTCTTCGGACTTGCCGATTGGATCCTCGATTTCAGCCTCGAAAGGCTCCAGACCGACATATTCGCCCAAAAGATGAATCCTTCCGGCCTCGGACGGAAACTGCCTCATAAGGTCCTCCTGGTGCCGGCGTTCCATCGTCAGGACGATATCAGCCTGGCGCACGAGATCGTCGGTGGCGCGCCGGGCCCTGTGTTCGGAGGCATCAAGACCGATGCCACGGATCAGTTTGGCCGTCTCGTGCGTCGGCAGCATCCCCAGAAAGGCAAACGTTCCCGCAGAGACGACGTCCACATCCTTGCGATTGGCATCGATAAGGTATTTCTTAAGAAGATATTCAGCCATCACCGACCGGCAGGAATTTCCCGTGCAGACAAAAAGCACCGTCTTTTTGGACGCTTCCAGCAAAACATCGTCTGCAGGCAGGATCCCCTCGCGCAGGATCTTTGCGGGAAGACCGCAGAGATCGACAACCGTCGATTCGCGACCCAGTTCCGTCAGGCCTCCATCCAGAACCAGATCGACCAGACCATCCAATCCAGCCAGGACGCCTGCGACATCCCGAGGGGCCGGCTGGTCCGCCTTATTGGCCGACGGCGCCACGACGGGAAAATCAACACTAGCAAGCAGGGCCAGCGCGACACCGTTCTTCGGCATCCTCAGTCCCACGGTCTTGCCATGGGGGGCGCACAGAACGATCGTCAACGGCCCCGGCCAAAACCGGCTCATGAGCTTGTAGGCACGCGGAGGAACGCCGACGACGTATTTTTCAACATCCTCCTTATCGCAGATATGGATGGTAAAATGCTTGCCTTGCGGCCGGTCCTTAACCTTTGCAAGCTTCTCCATCGCCCCCTTGTGCAGAAGGTTGGCCCCGATACCGTAAACCGTCTCTGTCGGAAAAACAACAAGCCCTCCCCTATCAAGGATAGCGGCCGCCTCCTGGATTACGGCAGGATCAATGTGAAGCGGATCGACTTTAAGGACCTTGGTATTCGTCAAACTTTCAACCTCGTTGCCTTGACGGCCTGCGCCTGCTTCCTACGAAAACATTTCAGTCGGCCGGCCACTGTCTTTGAATCCTGACTTAAGAGCGCCACCGCGAAAAGCGCCGCATTTTTGGCGCCGGCCTTCCCTATGGCGAATGTCGCGACGGGAATCCCCGCCGGCATCTGGACGATGGATAAAAGCGAATCCAGACCTTTTAAACTTTTGGTCTCGATCGGAACGCCCAGGACAGGCACCGTCGTCATGGATGCGACGACCCCGGGGAGCGCGGCCGCGCCGCCGGCCCCTGCGATAAATGCCTTGACGCCCAAATGGTCCATCGCCACGACAAAAGCCTCCAGTTCCTTGGGGGTGCGGTGCGCCGAGAGCACCTTGGCCATAATGGGAACACGAAATTCTTTCAGGATATCGATGGCACCCTGCATCGTTTCCAGGTCGGACACACTACCCAAGATAATCGCGACTTCAGGTTTCTTCATATACACTCCGTTTTAATCCGCCACAGAAAGCTCCCGTCGCCGCCTAAGTTGTGGTGACGAAGATGTGGTTGTGAATTCCTACTGTGCCCCGCGCTTATCGGCACCTGGCGCTTTATAGGAACAACACCGGTGTTCCCTCATGGGAAAATGACGCGGGTGTTTCGCCTTCTGCTCAAAAGGAGACTTCGCAACAGCCGTCTGCCGTCTACTGTTTCTCCAGCGCCCGCCAGCCGATATCCGTGCGGTAATGCGCGCCCTCGAAACGGATCTTGCCGACGGCTTCATAGGTATGCGCGATGGCCTCTTTCAACGTATCGCCCAGTCCGGTTACACCCAGGACCCGGCCGCCGCTGGTGACGATCCGGCCGTCGGATTCTTCGGTGCCGGCGTGAAAAACAACGATATCTTTCATGCGGCCGGCTTCGTCTAAGCCCGTAATCACCTTGCCTGTTTCATAAGAACCAGGGTATCCCTTAGACGCCATGACCACACAGACAGAAGGGCGTCTGTCCCATTCCAATACGGGGACTTCTTGCCCCCCTTCAACAGACCACAAGATGGCCTCGACGATATCCGACTGTAACCGCGCCAAGACGGCCTGCGTCTCCGGGTCGCCGAAACGCACATTGAACTCCAAAACCTTCGGCCCCTTGGCCGTCATCATAAGGCCGGCATAAAGGATGCCTGTATACGGCATACCCTCTTTGGCCATGCCGTGGATCACCGGCCTGACCACAGACTTCATGATCTCATCCATCACGCCCGGGGTCGCGATCGGGGCCGGAGAATAAGCCCCCATGCCTCCTGTATTCGGGCCCTCGTCGTGATCAAAGATCCTCTTATGATCCTGGGACGACACAAGGGGCACGGCCCCTACGCCGTCCGTCAAAACAAGGATAGAAACTTCTTCACCCTGGAGACATTCTTCGACGACGATGGTCTCGCCCGAAGCACCGAAAATCTTTTTGACCAGCATCTCCTCGGCGGCCGCGGCCGCCTCTTCCCCGGACCGGCAGATAACGACCCCCA
>CAZAYJ010000183.1:0-3161 GCA_964489335.1 uncultured Planctomycetia bacterium | reverse complement strand
ATGCCATGATTTTTGACGGTTTTTTGAAAGTTTAAGATGGTGCGTCGGCCGGGGCGGCTATGCGCCGGCCAGATCATCTACGATGCTGGCGATGATGAAATCGTTGTCCGTTAGGCCGCCCGAGACGTGTGTGGTTAGCGTAACCTTGAGCGTATGATAGGTCCACGTTAGTGCCGGATGGTGTCCTTCTTCTTCGCATGCCATCGCGATCTGGTCAACGAGGTCCTTGATCTCCATGAATGTTTTTCGTTTAAAAGTCTTTTCGATCTTTTTGGCGTCCGGGGAGATCCATCCCTTCTGCTTGTCCAGCCGCAGTTTTACTTCATCTTCCCTCAGCGGGGACGTCCCTGCCTGACAGGGGACGCAATGATGGGTTGTCGGAGCCGCGGCCGCCAGAGAAGGATGTTTCAGGACATCGTCCAGGTTTTTGAGCGCGTCGGCGTAATCCGGCGGATGCGTCGCTTCCGCGACGATCTGTGAATAGCGAAGGATGTTGTTTTTGTCTACGATCATCACGGCGCGCGCCAAGAGGTTGAGCTCTTTGATGTGCAGGCCGTAGTTGAGGCCGAAAGAGCCGCCACGGTAATCGGACAGGACTTCGATCTGTGAGATAGCATGGGCCTGACAAAATCTTTTTTGGGCAAACGGGAGGTCGTTGCTGACGGCAATAATGACGACATCTTTGGATAGTTCCGAAGCTTTTTTATTGAATTCCTGGACTTGCATTTCACAGACGGGCGTATCCAGAGATAAAAAGCTCGTCAAAATTTTTGTCTTGTCGGCATATCGTGAAAGCTTGACATCTTCAAGATTTTGGTTCGTCAGCTTAAAATCCGGGGCTGGCGTATTTTCTTTTATCGTGCGGCCTTGCAAGGTTAAGGGGTTTCCTTTGAATGTAATCGTCTTGTTCATTTTGTCCTCTTTCCTTTTGGTGCTGCGGGGCGCCGTCTAATCCTTGAAGGGTTCTTGATTTGTTGCTGACGGATGAGCCTTTGTTTGAGGTCCCAGAGTTTTTGGCTCAGCGAGACGTGATAGCGGTGCGGATTGATAAGGCGTCTGACGCCGGGATCGAGCCTGTCGACGTCTTGCTGGCGGAGGCGGCGCATCTCTTCAATGTCTGGTCGGCGGCCGATCCTCCGGCCGTTCTTCACAACCTCGGTCAAAAGGGGCTCTATTTTTGATATGTCGCAGGCGCGGATGATCTCTTGGATGTGTTCCTCCGTTGGGTGGTGCAGAAGGAGAGTGTCTTCGTTGCGCGGGTCTTCGTCTTGGAGGGCTACATAGTCTGCAAACGCCTTGCCTCTTGAGTCATAGATGCGCCAGACTGATTTGCCGCCCGGATTGATGATTTTTTCCGGTGTCTCCGAGAGTTTAATGGCGGCTTTCCATTGTCCTTTATCTTTGATTGCCGCCAGTTTATAGACGCCGTCTAGGGCAGCGTCTCCGTAGGACGTGACAAGGCGGGTGCCGACTCCGTAACTCAGCCGGGCGATGAGGCGTTCCGGATTGACGCCGTAGGCGCCGGCCTCCTGCCGGATCTGTGCGATAATTTGCCAGATAACCATTTCATCCAGTTGATTGGAGAGAACGATCGTCGTATCCGGAAAGCCCGCGACGTCAAGCATCTTGGCAGACCGGATAGCCAGATAAGCCAGGTCTCCAGAATCCAGCCGGACCCCTACGGGTTTATGGCCTTTCTTTTTGAGTTCTTCAAAGACCTTAATGGCGTTCGGTATGCCGCTCTTCAGCGTGTCGATGGTATCGACTAACAGGAGACAGTCGTCCGGATAGATATCTGCATAAGCGCGAAATGCAGCCAATTCACCCTCTGTGTCCATGGCGATGAAGGCCTGGACCATGCTGTGGGCGTGGGTTCCTTTTGGCGGATATCCAAGGAGGCAGGATGTTCCGGTGTTTGAGGAAAAATCAGCTCCTCCGATGAGAGAGGCGCGTGTGGCGGCATTGGCTCCTTTCCCTTGGGCCCTGCGCATGCCGAAGTCGATCATCGTCTGTCGGCAACCGGATTCTTTGATGCGGCAGGCTTTGGTCGCCACCAATGTCTGAAAATTGATGTGGTTTAACAGGGATGATTCCAGGAGCTGTGCTGCAGCCAGAGGGCCTGTGACGGAAATGAGCGGAACAGCCGGATGGACGACCCGGCCTTCGGGGACTGCAGAAATAGATATCTTTTGGAATCCTCCCTCGCGTTTCATCCAAGCCAGGAAATCGTCGCCGAACAGCCGGCGTCCTGTACGTCCTTTGAGGGTACGCAAGCATCGCGATTCTTCTTCGTCGAAGCGGGATTGTTCTATCCATTCCAGGAAAGTCTCAAGCCCTGCATGAATGCAGTACCCGGCCCTGTGATCGCCGTAGTCGGGGTAATGACGGAATGAGTAATCGAACCGGGCTAATTTTTTGCAGAGCCCGGTGCGGTAGTAAAGCTGGGCCATGGTGATCTGATAGAAATCCGTGAATAAAATGCCGCCGGCCAAACGTTCTTTTTTCATTTTTTCTCCGGATGATGTCTGTCGGGATCAGTAGATGTGTTGAGAGGGTATTTTAGGCGCCGAGATATTCGCGCCATGCCTTTTCGAGGCCTTTCAGGTCTTTAAAGTAATCGGTATAGACGGCCTGGAGGGCTTTGTCCATTGTTTTGCCGTCGCGCAGCTCGCGGCAGAATCTGGAGAACCTGTCTTGGCCGTAGCGTTCTCTCATGAAGCCGACCAAGGACGCAGATTGCAGGTAGAAGGTATTGATGAGCTGCTCCGGCGACAAGATAAGGATGGCCGGCAGGCCTTCTTTCGTCTGAACCTTCTCGACGTATTTGAGCTGCAGGGCTTTAGGCACCTGGAAGTTTGTGATGCTTTCGATCGACAGGATGGCGTCTTTGGCATAGAGCTGTTTGGCGATCGTCTGGATCGTTTGGTTCTTGTTTCCTGTCGTCCACCACTGGGCGACGCCTTCGTCGAGCCACAAGGGGATATCGCCTTCGAATCCGACAAAGTCGCGGAAAATTAGATGGGCGATTTCATGAGGTAGGACATTTTCCGTGAAGTTTTCGCTTCCGGCATAACTGGAGATGCTGCGGTTTTTGTAATCCGCTAATCCTTCCGTCCATTCGGGACTGCTGGTGTTTTCGAGATAAGCCTTTTTGTCCGGGT
>CAZAYJ010000182.1:0-3162 GCA_964489335.1 uncultured Planctomycetia bacterium | reverse complement strand
CCGGAGACTGCGACGCTCGCCGAGGCGGAGCACCTCATGGAGACCTACAGGATATACTCCTTGGCTTTCCGAACACCCTCCTGGAATTCAGCCTTGGTGAGGTTGGAGACAATCACCGGTCTCTGAAGACCCTTACGGGGCTCTGCGTCTGCATGGAGCGGCCGTTTCAATTTAACGACGAGCGCGTCGATCCTGTTTAAGGCTTTCTTGTAAGCACATGACAGGGCCTGGGGCGTCTTTGCATCCAGAACACAGTTGGCAACGATCTTGATCCTGCGATTGACATGGTCGAAGACAATAAGGGTTTCCGCCAACATCAACACACAATCCGGCACTTGCAGATCATCCGGGTTCTTGTCCGGTATGTCCTCGAAAAACCGGACCATGTCATATCCCACATACCCGACGAATCCGCCGCAGAAACGCGGCAACCCCTTGACAGGGACATACCGAAAGGCATGAAGCATGCCTTTAAGCTCATCGAGAGGATTGCCGCAACACGTATAAGACCGTGAGGATTTACGCCCCCCGCTTAACCGTGTACAGGTCACCGTCCCGTTCTTGGCCTCAAAGACAAGCGAGGGCCTGGACGCCAAAAAAGAATAACGCCCCACATTTTCCTGGGATTCAACAGACTCCAAAAGGAACGCGTAAGGGCTGTCATCAATCTTGAGAAACGTCGAGACGGGCGTCTCCAAATCCGCAAGGATCTCGCGGTAGACAGGAATCACGTTCCCTTTTTTGGCCAGCCTTTTGAATTCTTTGAGCTCAGGATAGATCATAATGGCATCTTGTATGTGGGTGCAAGCCGACTCATTTTAACTTCAGCTCGCGGTAAAAACAGCTCCTTTTGCCCGTATGGCAGGCCGCACCCACCTGTCTGACTTTGATGAGAAGCGTGTCTCTGTCACAATCATAGGCGATGGACTTGACGAACTGATAATGCCCGGAGGTCTCCCCTTTCACCCAATAGGTATTGCGCGACCGAGACCAAAAGCACGTCTTCTTGATCTGCAGCATTTTCCTGATGGACGTAACATTCATATACGCCAGCATCAGGACTTCGCCTGTCTTGGCATCCTGGATAATGGCCGGGATCAACCCTTTATCGTCAAATTTCAATTCCTTCGGACTTTTAATCAGCTTTTTTTCGTCTTTATTCATACGTCCTTCCCGTCAGATGCGCACCGCGATACCCTTTTTCTTTAGATACGTTTTTACGTCCCCTACCGTGAACTGACCGTAGTGAAAAATCGATGCCGCCAGCGCCGCATCGGCCCTTCCATCACGCAAAACCCTTAAAAAATGCTCCCTGCTTCCTGCGCCGCCGGAAGCAATGACGGGTATCGTCACCGCCCCGGAAACAGCCCGCGTCAGGGCGATATCGAACCCGTCCTTTGTCCCGTCGAAATCCATGCTCGTCAATAAGATCTCGCCGGCCCCCAGCCTTTCGGCGCGCCTGGCCCATGCCACCGCATCCAGCCCTGTCGCCTTCCGGCCGCCGTGCGTCACGACTTCCCACGATGACTTGCGTCCGGCCTTCATTCTGGCATCGATGGCGACGACAATGCACTGGCTGCCGAAACGCCTGGCCGCTTCCCGGATAAGCTGCGGCCGCTGGACAGCCGCCGTATTCAGAGACACCTTGTCAGCGCCCGCATTCAACAGGCTGCGGATATCGTCAATGCCGCGAATGCCGCCGCCGACTGTAAAAGGCATAAAGATTTTTGCGGCGACGCGGCGCACTACATCGACCATCGTGCGGCGGCCTTCGTGGCTTGCCGTGATATCCAAAAAGACCAGCTCGTCCGCTTTCTGCTTCTCATACTGCCGGGCGGTCTCAACCGGGTCTCCGGCGTCCCTGAGCGCAACGAACTTGACACCTTTAACAACCCGGCCGTCTTTGACATCCAGACAGGGAATGATACGCTTGGTTAACATAGTCTTGCAATGCCTTATCTGGCCGCTTCAATCGCCTGAGCGACGTCGAATTTTTTCTCATATAAGGCGCGGCCGATAATCACCGCGTCCACCCCATGGACGCCGAGAGCTTTAAGCTGACGAATGTCTTCGAGAGACGAGATGCCTCCGGCATACGTAAAATACAGCATCTCGCCGGCCGCGCGGCGGACCATCTCAAGGAAACGAGCAATCTTGTCCGCATTCAGCCCCGAAAGCATGCCGTCTTTGCTGATATCAGAAAAATTAAGGTACCGGATGCCCACATGCGCCATGGTCTGCACGAAAGCAGAAAGATCAATCGTCATGTCGCCGCTTTCAAGCCACCCGCCGGTCGTCGCTGTCACAAGTCTCGAGGACTCGCCATCGCCCATATGCTTGATATCGATGCTGACGGCCACACGGTCCAGATACTTCTGAATATCTTTACTCAGTAAAAAAGTCGCGTCCCCCAGAATCTTGGTGCTCAAGACGACCCTCTCGATGCCGGCATCCAGATATTTCCTGATCGTCTCAACGCTCCTGATGCCGCCGCCGACCTCGACCTTGATCCCTGTAATCTGGGCGATATCGCGGGCGATCTCGAAATTCCTCGGCTCTCCCCACCTGGCGCCGTCCAAATCAACCAGATGCAGGAACTCCGCCCCCTGAAGCTTCCACAACTGCGCGAACGACAAAGGCGTGCGCTCGTAATGGATCGGCTTGTCGAAGTCCCCCTGTTCCAGCCGGACGACGCGGCCGGCCATGATATCAATCGCAGGCACAATCAGCATGATGCGATAAAGTTCCTTAACAACGTTAATCCGGTGTCCTGGCTCTTCTCCGGGTGAAACTGCATACCATAAACACGGCCGCTCTTTATCATAGAGGCAAACCTAACACCGTATTCCGTCTCCCCGATGACAACCTTTTTATCCTTCGGAACTGCATAATACGAATGACAGAAATAAGCATAAACGTTCCCCTTCAGGCCGCGAAAGATCCGGCAACGCCGGACGGTCTTTGTGATCTTGTTCCAACCCATGTGGGGAACCTTGAGCTTGCCTGAAAATTTCCTGACTTGGCCGGGGATAATCCCCAAGCCCTCAACGCCGGGAGATTCCTCGCTTTCATCGAGCAATAACTGCATCCCCAGGCATATCCCGATCAAGGGACGCCCCGCAGCGACAAAACTCCTGATAGGCGCGATCAACCCCCTCTTCT
>CAZAYJ010000181.1:0-3194 GCA_964489335.1 uncultured Planctomycetia bacterium | reverse complement strand
ACGATTGTTCCGACATCCACCATTTTTTTGCTCTGGCGCAAAAAAATGGTGGACGGGAGAGGATTCGAACCTCTGAAGCATGTGTGCAGCAGATTTACAGTCTGCCCCCTTTAGCCACTTGGGTACCCGTCCTTCATTTTGCCCAAAAATAGGTTATTTCCTTGCAAAATTAACTCCGAAGCTTGCGCCGGAAATTTTTGCCGACTGGCCAGCTTCGCTGGCCGAGTCGCGGCAATAATCTAAAAGTGTTTGTTTGGGCAAGGAACAAATGACCCGGGAGTCGATCCTGTCTCTTCCATCTCCAGCCAATTCTTCCCCACCTTGACAGACACATCCAGCGGCACTTTTAAATCCAGGATATGTTCCATGCTGCGGCGCACCTGCGCCGCCACATCTTTTTCTTCCTTGCGCGTCACTTCCAGGACGAGCTCGTCATGAACCTGCAGGATCAGGCGCGACTGAAAACCATCCCCGCGAAGGCGCTTGTGCAGATCAATCATGGCCAGCTTGATCAGGTCGGCCGCCGATCCCTGGATGGGCGCGTTGACCGCCTGACGCTCGGCAAACTGCCTGAGGGCCGCATTCGAATTGTGGATCTCGGGGATATAGCGCCGCCGGCCCAGAAGCGTCACGACATAACCGTTCTTGCGGACAAAATCGATCTGCCCGTCAAGATAGGCCTTCACCCGGGGATAACGCAAAAAATATTCCGCAATAAACGCCTGGGCCGTCGCCGGATCGATACCGAGGTCCTTGGAGAGGCCAAAAGAACTCATACCGTAGACGATGCCGAAATTCACGCGCTTGGCGTTCTCGCGCATCTCCGGCGTCACCTCTTCCTCTTTGACCCCGAAAATCAAAGACGCAGTAAACCGGTGGATATCCCTGCCTGTGCGAAAAGCTTCCAGGAGTACCGGATCGTCGGACAAATGCGCCAGGATACGCAGCTCCACCTGCGAATAATCCGCCGACAAGAGGGCGTCAAAATGCTCAGACGGCACAAAGGCGCGCCGGATCTCGCGACCCAGATCGGTCTTTACGGGAATGTTCTGCAGATTCGGCGCGCTTGAACTCAGGCGCCCTGTCTCCGTCCCCGCCTGGTTAAATGTCGAATGGATGCGCCCCGTCTCGGCGTCGATCAGGCCGGGGAGCGCATCGACGTAGGTCGTCTTGAGCTTGGCGATCTGCCTGTATTCCAGAAGGATGCGCGGCAGCTCGAACTCACCGGAAAGCTTGCGCAACACCTCCTCGTCCGTGGACAGGCCGGTCTTGGTCTTTTTGACGACGGGTAACTTAAGCTTATGAAAAAGGACTTCCGCGAGCTGTTTGGGCGAATTGATGTTGAAGGAGCCACCGGACAGCTCGAAAATGCGCTCCACGATTTTGCGCAGACTCGCCTCCATCTGCGAGGAAAGCTTGGCCAAAAAGGCCTCGTCGATCCGGACGCCGACACACTCCATGTCGAAAAGGACGTCCACCAGAGGCATTTCCACGTCCCGGAAAAGAGAATCAAGCCCCTTCTCTTTGAGACTCGCGGACAACACGCGCTCCAGGCGCAAAAGGAAATATGATTCCTTGCCCAGAAAGTCCTGACGGCTCAAGGTCTTCTCCTGGAGATAATCCCAGATAAGATTCTCAAGGTCCGCCACATTCCTTGAAGATTCCAGAAGGTGGGCGGCGATCATGGTATCAAAGAACCTGTTTGGGGACTGAAGCCCAAAATCCCGCAAAAGATGACGGACGGCCTTCGCGTCGTGGCAGACAACGGTAACGTTTTTTGCCGACAGGAGCATGCGGACGTCGTCAGGCGCGCCGACACCGTAGACGGCCTCCTCGTCACAGGCAACATTCACGTTCAGGATGCCGTTTTTTTTATCTGCTTCATTGACGGCCAGGGCACAGATGCCGTTCTTTTCGATACGACGGACAAGGTCTCCGGGGTCAACGCCCTCTTTCTTGGGCACCAGGAGCCGCTTGGGTTCCGAGAGCCGGCTCCCGGCCAGCTCTTTGAGCATGCCGCGGAATTCCAGTTTGGAATAAATCTCCCAGAGTTTATCGAGATCGGGCTCCTTGACTTCCAGGTGCTTTAAATCCTTGTCCACGGGTGCGTCATATCTCAAAGACGCCAGTTCCTTGCTGAGACGGATGTCTTCGGCATGTTCGACGACGATCCGACGGACAGCCTCCCGGGCTATCTTATCCTGATGCCGGATCAAGTCTTCGGTGTCCTTGAAAGTTTTTAAAAGCTCCAGGGCGGTCTTCTCGCCGATGCCGCGCGCCCCCGGGATATTGTCCGAGGCGTCGCCCATGAGCGCGATGAGGTCGGCGATCCTCTCGGGTGCAACCCCCATGCATTCACGCACGACTTTCGGTGTAAAAATAACGCCTTCGTTCTTGTAGGGGTTGTACACTTCGACGTCACTGGAGACAAGCTGCAAGATGTCTTTGTCCGAGCTCACGATCACGGTCTTCTTAACTTTTCCAGAAAGCTTCCTGGCCAGGGTGGCGATCACGTCATCTGCTTCAAAACCAGGCGCCTCGCAAACCGCAAAACGGTAGGCCTGGACCACATCCTTGATATAAGGCACCTGCGACACGAGGGCGTCCGGCATCGGCTGCCGATGACCCTTGTAATCCGAGAATTTTTCCGTCCGGTGGGTCACCTTGCTCACGTCGAAACAAACGGCCACGTATTGCGGCTCGACCTCCTCCAGGATCTTTTTGACCATCCGCACGAAACCGAAAACCGCGTTCGTCGGCTGACCCTGGGACGTCGACAATTGTGTTTTAATGGCGTAGAACGCCCTGTAAAAGAGCGAATTGGCGTCGATCAAGCAAAGCTTAGGACCTGTCATATGCCGGAAAAATATCTAAGAGGCCGATCCAGAGGAGATACGTGCTGTCATGTGGTTATTTGAGATGATCTTTTCAAAAAAGGGATTATTGATCGCGGATGGACCGCGGCGCCCCTATCCGCCGCAACAAAGGGGTAATCGCGCATCATCCCCAGCCACTTTTGAGCCGGAGATTTCAGCAACTCGATTAATCATTAATGAGGGACTTCTGTTGGACTTCTTCCAGGGTCTTAGAAATCTCTTTGTTCTTGGGATCCAGAATAGACGCTATCGACAGCTCTTTTAAGGCCTCGGTAAACATCCCCATGGAATAAAGCTGTTTTCCCCGCATCAAATGCA
>CAZAYJ010000180.1:0-3196 GCA_964489335.1 uncultured Planctomycetia bacterium | reverse complement strand
ACGGGATTGCCTTCGGCGTCATAGCGGTCATCGATCCTGAAGACCTTTGTCGCCACCAGCTTCATCTTGAGGACAGTGCCGTCCTCCAGGAAATACTGGTTGAAATACTCATTGGCCTGATTGATATCGATGGGCGTCGCGTCGACGAGCTCCGCGCCGAAATTGAGTTTCACTTTATCTGCCATATAGGCCTCACTTTGACTGTGCTTCGACCGTATCCTGAGTATTCTGGATGATCTGTTTGACTGTAGGGTTATTCATGAATTTAAGGAATTTCTCGTTGCTTCTCAGGTAATCGAGGTCCTGGCGTTCGATCGCCTCCTTGATCTTGGGATCAGAAACGATGGCCATCACTTCCTGGTTATTGGTCAAATTCTGGATGTCGGCGATCGTCTGGGGATTATCCACAATGGCCCTCTGATACCTCTCCCAATCCATCGCCTCCTTGGCCTCGAAGCTCGCGATGTCCTTTTCGCTGATGGTCACAATCCCCATCGTAGAGGTCATGATACGGTATTTGCCGTCTTCCTTGCCGAGGGTCCGGCCCACGACGATACCGCCGTCCTTGAGCTTGATGACGGCATTGGCTTGCGCTTGCTCTTCTCCCGCCGCAAAGCCGGATAAAAGAAAACAAGACAGGGCGCAAAACACGCACAAAGATATTTTTAACAACTTCATGGCATCCAATATGTTGTGATATTTGCCTCTTCTTGAAAAAATTTCCGTAGATAGAGCCGCTACCCTGACTCTCTTATTTTCTCAATACCTGCGCCTTTTGTCAAGCAGCCCTTCCTCAAGGCCTGAGACACCGCACCACCTCGCCCACATACATCTGGTGGTAGTCTTTCTTGGGATAGTTGTCTTCGATAGAGGGGTCCAGGAAGCCGTGAGGATCAATCCTCTGGGCGTAGATCTTTTTACAGACAATCACCAGGCGCGCCTGGGCAAAATACACCGCGCCGGTCTTGTCGCAGCATACCGTCAGTCCGGTCGCCTTCACCTTGTCCACATCCCTGCCGGATTTCGAACCGCAAAAATTCAAAATCTTCCTGTATTTTTCCGTGAAAAAATTCAGCGTGTAAAAAGAATTCTGCTCCATGAAGCCGTAGGTGTGGCGGTGCGGCCGCACAAAACAAAAGCAGATCGGCTTGTGCCACAGAACACCCCAGGCGCCCCAGCTGGCCGTCATCATGTTATGCGCCTGCCGCGTGCCGGCGGCGATCAACATCCAGTCTTTACCGACCGCGTGAAAAGGATTGTCTTTAATCTCTTCGGGCTTCAACATCCTGGATTTCCTAGCCATGACACCTCCGAAATTTCCTAGCTTTGCAACGCCGCATCATCCGTGATCTTGACTGCAACCAAACCAACAAATTGCTTATCGATATATCTCACAGATACCAGGTCGCCCTGGTTAATATTGTTGAGCGAAATGGATTTCCCGAATTGCTCCACAGCCGTGTCGTTTGTCACCACGAAACTAATCTGGTCGCCTCCCGTGTTGATGACAAGTTTGTCGCCGACCCAGTCGACCTCGGAAACCCACCCCTGGACCTCCGGCATCTGGGGGACGGCCGCAGGATCTACATCTTCGGCTAAAACATTCCCGGAACACAGAAATGCCGCAGACAAAATCATAAGTGCCGCTTTTCTCATATCCATCCTTTCGTTTAGACGCTACCAAAACCTGTTGACGTTATTCCTGGGCGGCCAGTATCTGAAGGCGCCTCAGGACCTCCTGGACCGCCGGGACAGACAGGTCGCGCTCAAGAGAAAAGCGCGGCTTGCGGACAAATATCTTCTTGTCATCCTGCATCAGGAGCTCAAAGCCGTCGCTAAACAACGACAGGACAGCCGGCTTCACTTCGCTGTTGGTCAAAAACGCCTGGGCCCTGGACGGCTTATCGGACGTCACAAAAAATTTGGCGAATGCCGCATCCTGCATCCGGACCTCGCGCAGCCAGCCCATATATTTGGCCGCGCGGTGCGCCCATGTTTCGCGCTGGACTTTGACATTGAACGAGCTTTTTTTAAAAAGATACACTTCCAGATAAGAAGGGGAATTCCTGCTTTCCGGTATCAGGCGCACGCGCAGACGGTATCCGCCGGACAATGCCTCCCAGACCGGAAAAAGGGAAAACCTGACCACGCGGCCGCCGAACTGCCTTGCCAGCGCCTTGAGGGCCGAGGCCCTCCTGAGGTTCCAACCGTAATAGAACCCGAGAAAAACCAGAAAGATGACGACCGGCGGCCCGTATGTGATGATCACAGACCAAAGATCCCCGGGGATCTGCCGGGGAATCCCGCAGGCGGCCTCCAGGCGCGCGCACCATATAAAGATGGCGGTCCACAAGCCAAAGACTGCAAAGTTTTTTCTCAAAAATGACGCTATCGGCTTCATATAAACCCCCGAGCCATTGATTCCTGCGTCCCGCGCTTGCCTGCGCCTGGCGCTAAACGGCATTACGCGGGCATTCGATCAAGCTTGCGATAAAGATAGACATTGGCCATCATGACCGTCGGTATGGCGGCAAACAATCCGACGAACAGCGCCAGCGCCCCCAGGATCAAAGCCCCGATGCACGCCAGGTCGAACCAGAAAATATCCAGGCGCGCGCCTTCTGTTAATGTTGAGCTCAGCTTCAGCGCCTCCACAGGGCCGGCGTTCTTGTCGACGATAAAATAGGCGTAGAACTGAAAACGCACCGACCACATGACCCCGGGGACGATGAGGAGGATCAACCCTCCCAGGACAATAAGGGAATACAGGATGGTGCCGGCCAGATATTTAAAGAAAAGACCGTAATCCGCGAAGAGCTGCACAAATCCCGTCGGTGCGCCGTCATGGAGCTGGAGCGCGATGCGGACAAGCCCTATCTGGATGACCAGGCCTACGACCCAGAAAAAGACGGTGCCGACGATGCAGGCCACAGGGAAAAGCCTGGGATTGAGCTTTGAAAAATAATCCTGCAGCCAGCCGGCGGTCATGACGACCAAAAGGATGCCGGCAAAGAACCGGAAGTGCCTGGCCATCTTTTCCCAGCCGAAATCAAACGCTTCTTTGCGCGTAAACCTTTTCGTCGCCATCTCGACCCTCCTTAATCCCGTCTCTGACGGGATTAACCCCGTAGCGTAACTTGAAAAGGTTTCTCTGCCCGCATGAGCTCTGCGAAGGCAGGGTGCAGAGAAACATTTT
>CAZAYJ010000179.1:0-3199 GCA_964489335.1 uncultured Planctomycetia bacterium | reverse complement strand
AAACAATCGCCGTTTTCTGCCGATGAGCGCATTGTGATCGTCGAGGTCAATTGGCTGGGAGACGTGCTTTTTTCGACGCCGGCCATCAGGGCAATCCGCAAGAAGCACCCCGGCGCCTACATCGCAGCCCTGGTCGTGCCTCGCTGCAAGGTCCTTCTGATGGGCAATAATTATCTCGACGAAGTAATGACCCTGGACGAAGGGAGGCGTTACAAAGGTCTTTTCGGCAAGCTGCGGCTCATCCGAGACCTCAGGGTTAGGCATTTTAACGTCGCCTATATCTTTCGTCCGTCCTTGACGCGGACGCTGTGCCTTTTTTTGGCGGGCGTACGCAGGCGCATCGGCTTCTCTACGAAAAAAACGGCCTTTCTCTTGACAGATAGGATCGCGTTCCCGAAAGAGAAACTGCACCGTGCCGATATTTATTATTATCTTGTCACGGGTTCGAGGATTCCCGACGGGGAACGTTACTGCGATTACTTTGTTTCTACCGACGACAGGGATTTTATTGAGGATTTCCTGAAAAAACACAATCTGGGCCAGGGAAAGAACCTTGTGACGCTTCATGTGGGCGGCAATTGGGACCTCAAGCGCTGGCCGAAAGAACGGTTTGCGCAGTTGATCGACGTCCTGAAGGAAGACTACCAGATGGATGTCGTGATCTCCGGGGCCTATACCGAACACGGTCTGGCGGAGGAGATCGCTTCCTTGGCGCGCGCCAAGCCGTTTATTGCCTGCGGGCTGACTACGCTCAAGCAGCTCGGCGTCCTTTTTCAGAAGAGCGCCATTGTGATCTCCGCAGACTCCGGCCCCCTGCATGTGGCGACGGCCGTCGGCGCGCGCGTCCTATCCATTTATGGACCGACCTCGCCTGAATTGACGGGACCGTTGAGCCGCGATGAGCTGCCGATCCTGTGCGGACGCCAGGCGCCGGCGTGTGAGGTTCCCTGTTATAATCTGGAATGCAAGGATAATGTATGCATGAGTTCGATCACCGTCGAACAGGTGATCGGCGAGCTGGAGAAGCGCGGATGGCTCAAGGCCAGGTCATAAATAAGATCCTCTACATCACCATGAGCAATCTCGGCGACGCCGTGATGGCGCTGCCGGCCTTTGATTTCTTGAGACGGGAGTGTCCGTCGGCGCGTATCACCGTCGTCGCCGCGCCGCGCACACGGTGTCTTTTTGAGCACCATCCCGACGTAGCGGAGCTGGTCGTTTTCGACAAGCACGCGCCGCTTAAAGACAAGATCGCCCTGTACCGGAAGCTTAAGAGAGCGCAATTCGACGTCATTGTTGACCTCAAGAACACTTTTTACCGCTGGGCCCTGAGGGCCCGCCGCAAGAATCCTTTGCGCAACCGGTATCCTTCCTGGGTGGTACATTTTTATCAAAAACATCTTTTTAAGGCCGTCAGCGCCCTGCGGGAGTCAGCTGTCACCGCCGATGAATTCAGGGAACTGGATGGTCCCCGGAATCCGTCTTTCATTAGTCCTAAGGACAGTGATGCGCTTTTAGAGTTGTTGCGGCGGCACGGGATGGGGGTCGGCGAAGAATTTGTTTTGATTGTGCCGGGGTCGCGCAGCAGACTGAAACAATGGCCGGCCGCCGGATACGTGCAAGTCATTGAGGAGTTTCAGAAGAAATACGGCAAAAAGGTCGTCGTCGCCGGGGATAGGGATGATGAGGTTTTTGCCGGCCAGATCTGTGCGCAGACGGCGATACCTGTCGTCAATCTCTGCGGTCAGACGACCCTGGGGATGCTCTGTGCGCTTATCATGCGCGCCCATATCGTTGTCGGTAGCGACTCGGGCGCCCTGCAGATCGCAAGTTATCTGGACAGGCCGGTCATCGGCATTTACGGCCCGACGGACTGGCGCTATTACGGGCCGTGGTCGTCCCGGAGCATCGCCGTGCGTAAGAACGTTCTGTGCGGGCCTTGTTCCCGGGCCTTGTGCGCCACGGGAGATCATGCCTGTATCCAGACCATTACGCCTTTTGACGTGCTTCTGGCTGTGCGGCTGATGATGGAAGGCAAAGAGGAGCGGTTCGAGGAGGAGCGTTACAGGCGGATCCTCATCGCGCGGACGGACAGGATCGGCGACGTGGTCCTGTCGACGCCCGTCATTAAGGTCCTGCGCGAGCATTTTCCGTCGAGTTTTATTGCGATGATGGTCGCGCCCGCCACACGCGATATTGTGGAAGGCAATCCCTATCTAGACCAGGTGATTGTTTTTGACAAGGATCGGGCGCATAGGGGGTTTTGGTCGACCTTGGCATTCAGCCGTTATCTGTCCCGTCTTTCTTTTGATGTCGCCGTCGTCCTGCATCCGACGCTGCGCGTTCATCTGGTGACGTTTTTGGCCGGGATCGCCGAGCGCATCGGTTATGACCGCAAGGGGGCCTATTTTTTGACACGCACGGTTCCGCACAAAAAGCAGGAAGGTGCCAAGCATGAGGTCGAATACAATTTTGACCTTCTGCGCGCCCTGGGCGTCGCAGAGGTTTCGTACGAGCTTTATATGCCCCTGAGACAGGAATCGGATGATTTTGTCGCCGATTTTTTGACGCGTCTGGGCATCGGCGAGAAGGAACGCCTTGTCGCGGTGAATCCGTCGGCCAGCTGTCCTTCCAAGCTCTGGCCGGCGCAGAAGTTTGCCGACCTTATCGACAGGGTCCAGAAGGAACTTGGCGTCAGGGTCCTTGTGGTCGCCGACGCTGCCCATCGCTCCATCTCCGAACAGATATTCAATCTGGTCAAGACCCGTCCACTCGACGGATCCGGGCAATTCTCTCTTTCTCAGCTGGCCAGTCTTTTCAGGCGCTGCGCGCTTCTGATTTCTAATGATTCGGGGCCTGTGCATATGGCCGTTGCCGTTGGGACACCCGTCATATCCATCTTCGGCCGCAACCAGGCGGGTCTGAGCCCGCGGCGGTGGGGTCCTGTCGGTCCCCGCGACGTTGTGGTGCATAATCCCCAGCCATGTTTTCCATGCCTGGCCCACGATTGCCGCAAAGGCTTTGCGTGTCTCGATGCGATCAGTGTCGAAGAGGTGATGGGTCATGCGCGAAGGATTTTGAGAGAAGAAAAGGTGAATCCCGCCAGAGGCGGGGAAAGGAATGACACAAAAAGAGTCCTTGCCTAAACGCTTGTCAATTTAGCTCCCGAGCGCCCCGGCCTCGCTGGAGGCGGGCCAGG
>CAZAYJ010000178.1:0-3214 GCA_964489335.1 uncultured Planctomycetia bacterium | reverse complement strand
GGCAAAGAACCGGAAGTGCCTGGCCATCTTTTCCCAGCCGAAATCAAACGCTTCCTTGCGCGCAAACCTTTTCGTCGCCATCTCAACCCTCCTTAATCCCGTCTCTGACGGGATTAACCCCTTCACTATTTAATATTACCTATCGCTATCGAATAAGCAAGTATGCCGCTTTCCGCGGCCCGCAAAAATCTACCCCCTTGCGGGGTTAACTCCTCCCCCGCGCCGCCCACTGCTGCGGCAGGCGCGCCACAGGATCTTGTTCATCACAGCGATCTGGCGCTCGCCAAAATTCTTCGTCCTGTATCCCCACGGGAAAGCGCCGGCCTGTCGCGAGGTGAAGACCGAAAAATCCCTGCGGCGCATCATACAGCCATAGCGCCGGGGCTCAAGATACATCCGGGAACCCGGATCCAACAAAATGGAACTTGAAAAAATATTGACGGGAAACCTGCGCTTGAGCACATAGATCAATTTCAGTGTCTTTTCAAAATCGTCTGGGGTCTCATAAGGAAACCCCGTCGAAAAATGAAGGTCCACCTCCACGCCTGCGGCGGCAAAAACCTTGAGGCGGTCCATCAGCATCTCGTTCGAATAATAGAATGTCCTTATCTTCTTCCTCAAATGGTCCGAGCCGGTGTCGGGCGAAAGCACAACCCTGGCAAATCTCCTAAAGGTAGAGGCAAATCTTTCAATGAAGGCAGGGTCGGGCAAATGATAGGAATCCATCCGGCCCCCAAGGTCAAACCCTTCCTGTGTAAGCCGTTCAAAAAGATCAAGATAAAAACGCTCTGTCTGGGGCACATGAAGAGGGAAAAAAACAAAATCGACGCCCTCCTTTTTGAGGACTTTGAACGTCCGCATGGCCCGCGGGACATCCGTCACAAGAAGCTTCCTTCTGCCGTAGAGAAGCTTTTGCGCATCACGGCTACCGCCGCAAAAAATACACGAACCGGGACACCCGCGCGTCGGGTTATAGATGACCGCCCTGCCCTCCTTCCGCATCACGGCCCGGGCCGTCAAATGCAGATACGCCTCCTTATCGGGCACCAGGAGAGCAAGACAGGGATAATGTGCTTCGACGAGTTCTTTGTCGCCGCACACATGGGTTTGAGGATTACTGATAACTTTCGGGCCCCTGCGCCATGTCAGGTTAGGGACAAGGCCCCAATCGCTCCTGCCGCGAACAGCTTTCAACAAAGCCGCCAGCGGTGCCTCGGCATCTCCTCTGACGACGGCATCAATGACAGGAGAGTTCTGCAAAATCTCCTCTGCAAAAAATGTCGCTGTGCTGCCGCCCAGGACCAGCGGCAGAAGGGGGAATCTTTTTTTGACCCTGCGGGCAACATCAACAACAGGGCGCCTCTGGTAATGCCAGTGCAGGTCACCGCCGAGCACAAGAGGCCTGGCGGCGGCAATAAGATCTTCGACGCTTCCACGCCCCCTCTCCTGCTCCAGAAGCCTTTGGTGGACAATCCGGCACTTCCACCCATGGCGGGAAAGGTGGTCCGCCAGATAAAACGTCCCGATGGGGATCAGGGGAATATCCGAACTCTCCGTAGAGTTCCCGGCGGTGACATGGAAAAACAGGATATCCTGCGGCTGCATGCGGACCCGTCCTTCAAAAACATCTTTTCAGGCGAGGACTTTAAGAAACGCCTCCACGACGGCCGGGGCGAATTGCGTCCCGCTGCCTTTTTTGAGCTCGGCAATGGCGGTCTCTTTGCTCAACGCATCGCGGTAGGAACGCCGGGATGTCATGGCATCGTAGGCATCCGCCGCGGTCACGATCTGCACCCAGGGGTCTATCTGGCCCTCTTTGAGCCCGTCGGGATACCCCTTGCCGTCATAACGTTCATGGTGGGAGCGCACAACGGAAAGCATCTTCTTTTCCAGAAAAACAGGCTTCAGGATCTCTTCCCCTGTCACGGGGTGCTGTTTGATCATGGCCCATTCCTCGTCCGTAAGTTTCTCGACCTTGTTGAGGATTCTCTCGTCGATGCCCAGCTTGCCGATATCGTGGAGCTGGGCCGTTTCTTTGAGCATATTGGCTTCCTCAGGCGAAAACCCCATCTGGAGGGCGATCGCGCGGGAATAATCGGCCACACGGTCCGAGTGCCCGCGCGTATAGCTGTCTTTGGCCTCAAGGCCACGCACCAGAGACTCAACGATACGGTAAAAATAATCACGCAGGGCACGGCGTGATTCAAGCAGGCTCCTCGCCATCTCGTTGAAAGAATTTCCCAGCTGGCTGATCTCATCATGGCCCTTGATATCCACTTTATAGCCCAGGTCGCCGGCCGCGATGCGCCGCGTAGCCTCCTGGAGTTTCAGGATAGGCCCGGTGGTCCGGCCGGACACCCAGACGCCCAGGAGAAGAGAAAGAACAATGCCAAAAGCCAGAATAATCAGAAAGCGGCGATTGAGTTCCCGCTCCATGTCGAAAACATCCTTGGCAGAAATATCAATCCCCAGCACGGCCACAGCCCGGCCCGCCTTATCGCGCACAGGCGCATAGCCGGACAAGGTGACACCCCATTCGTCGACCATCAGCTTCTTATCGGCAGACGGCCCCTCAAACGCCTTTTCCATCTCCGGGAAACGCGAGGCGTCATAGGGATCGCCGGGATAAGATGTCAGAACGCGGCCGTTCTTGTCCTTGACCACAGGATTTATGTCCACGACGAACTGCCAGGCCCCGTGTTTCTGGGTCTGCGTCATCGTATAAATATAAAGGATTCTCGGATTTGCCTCCTTGATCCGGCGCAGGACCGAGGCGATCGCCTGGTAAGCTTCGCTATTGACCCCCTCCCTGTCGCGGGGAACGGACATCAGTGTATCGCCGTCAATCATAAGGCTTACCGTCTTTGTCAGGACGATAAGCCCCTGCCTCAACTGCTGAAACTGGGCCTCAAGGCTGACGCGATGGATAAGGATATTGCCGAGGAAGGTGACGAGAAACAAAGAAAAGATGAATGCGATAGTGACTTTCGCACGGAAACTCAGGTACAGAGGAAATATTTTCTTCATAGACGAGAAATCACTCCTGTTTTTGCCGTATCTTTAGCATCAGCATAACGCAAAAACAGTGAAATGGGAACAAAAAACCGTAAGAAGAAACCCTAAAAAGAAAGCGGACAGACCCGACAAAAACTTGTTGAATTCGAAAGGTATTTTTTGTATAATCTTCCCACTCTAAAGATTGCTTCGGGGACGT
>CAZAYJ010000177.1:0-3219 GCA_964489335.1 uncultured Planctomycetia bacterium | reverse complement strand
CCAGATAGGATGTTTTCTGTCTGCCTGTAAGCCTTTCGCTTCCTGCAGGGGATGACTTTCGAGGGCTTTTGAATATCCTCTGGAGGCATTTGAAAAGTCAGGACCGGATCATCGGGGTATTAGGGCATCACGAGAAGTTAAGAAGTGAACGCCTGCGTCGGGAGGCTTTTAATTTCTTTTCGGCGCTCAAAAAGCTCCAAAAAGAAGGGGCATGCCGCTTAACGACTTTTTCGGGGATTGGCGCCGAGGGTCTTTAGTAGGAACTGTGGCTTGAATGAGAGTAATGGCTTGTGTGGTCGACTCTGACACACGCGCCGGCAGGCACGATTCCAAGAGTATTGGCGTGCGAGCTGTGATTGGTGTGCTGCGCGATGACATTGGCAGAAAAAGCGCTTAAGATACCCAGCGCTGAAATTGTTCCCAAGCCGATCTTGAGGATTTTTTCTTTGGTAATGAAACCGGATTCATCTCTGATGAATTCGTGCAGGGTCTTCTCCATCTTCCTCTTCTTTTTCGGCCCCATGCGGTCTCCTTATACCAATAAAAGTTAATACAACGTCGTAGCCTGCTTATCCAGACATCTTTTTTTGATATCAACCCTCTGGATGGCTTCACAGAGTTTTGTGTTATTGTGACGTTTTGCCATATAAAAATAGGCGAAATCATTCAAAATGGAATCGGCGACCGCAGACGAACCCCTGCTGTCAAAAAGCACGTCGCACATGATACCGACTCTTGGATCCTTCTGACCCTTGCTGAATTTTTCACAGGCCGTCTTGCTGTGTAAATACTTATATCCGAAGAACGTACCCATTTGCCGATAAAAATCATTTCTTTCCAGCCGGCTTCCGGCAATCGCATCTAAGGCATCGCTGGCCAAGGCGAGATCGTCTGTCAAAAAAGCGACGCAGAGGTCCCGATGCGGTTTTTCAATTAAGTCGCCGCAGGCCTTCTTTTGATAGGCCCTGCAGATATTTTGAGCATAGGCCTTGTCGATCTTGTCACAATTTCCCTCGGCCTCATATCTGATCCGAAGCATGCTCTTGGCTTCTCCTTCGCACCACTTGGCACCTTCTTGCAGCTCTTTGCATATATTCGGGTTATCATCACGGACGGCTAAAAAAAGCGTCACGAACTGGAAATCCATGCTGCCTTTGAGCGTTGCTTTGGTGGCGTTGAGCTCGCTTTCTTCCTCGGGTGAAATAGGTGCCTTGCGTTGAGACAGGTGCTCTTGGGGGGAAACGGCCAGAGCGATGCCGCACAAGCCGCCTAACGTTACCGCCATCAATATCAAAATAATTCTTTTCATAGAAAAATCAGTAAGAGTTGTGGCTTAGATGCGAATAGTGGCTTACGTGGTCTATTTTGACACACCGCGTCGAATAGGGCACTATTCCCAGGTTGTTGACGTGAGAACTGTGATTGGTGTGTCCGGCGATAAGACTGGCGGAAAAGGCGCTCATGATGCCGAGGGTTGATATTGTCCCCAGGCCGATCTTCAAAATTTTTTCTTTGGAAACAAAACCGGATTCATCTCTGATGAATTCGTGCAGGGTCTTCTCCATCTTCCTCTTCTTTTTCGGCCCCATGCGGTCTCCTTATGACAACCAGGATAAAAAGATTTCTTTGTACCTGTCGTCTTCTATTATTTTATCAAAGATATATCTGATTTGGGAAGTAAAAATTTTATGCAGATCCGATGTCCTGATTTTCGGCACGAGACTGTTGTTCTGCGCATAATTAAGGACGGGGCATGTTCCCATCCACGGCAAAAAAGCTGTGTTGTAGTCCCATAGGTCCATAAGGGATGATTCGCAAAGACAGAACACATTATTGCTTTTCATAATCGTTTGGTAATCGTCTTTGACGATATTGCCGAGTCTGAACATAGTTTCGCCGACCATGCGCGCTTCATCGCAAGGATAGACGTCTCCATTTGGCGTATAGGCAAGTACAGCCCTGCCGGCCCCGCACGGGCTCATCATGTCGACGTAGCCCGGGTTCTCTTTTTTAAAGATCTTTGAGAGGATGACGACGCTGAGGCGTTCTTGGATTTTTTTACCTTTTTTATTCAACTCAAGGATATAATCCATGGCCCGCGTCCAGAAAGCGATAAATTCATCGGCCGTATACCCGATGGCATCCCATTGGTCTTTGGCCAAGCCAAGTCTGGACAAGGGGCGCAGGGGGATCCTGTCAGCGCCGAGAGCGAGGAACTCATTGATGATTCCTTCGGGATCTTGGAGACTTTTGCGGGTGATCGTGCATAAAAGATTGACGCTGTGAGGCAGGTTATGTTGTTTGTAGATTTGTTTGGTCCTTGTGACAGCGTCCCTGACGATCTCGTAGGCATTTTGCCCGGCGGCGGTCAGTCTGTTGTCATTATGGATGGCTGCCGGGCCGTCAAAGGAGAAGCAGACTCCGACGTTATGCTTTGCAAGATATTCAATTTTTTTGTCATCCATGAGCATGCCGTTGGTCACAAGACTAATAGCAAGGTGTTTGTTGCCCGTATTGATGCGGTTGGCGTTCTCCGTGATGAACTTGATGACTTCCCAATTGAGGAGTGGTTCGCCTCCCTGGAATTCGATGTTGGCATAGGGATTCTGTGTGTCGAAGACGTATTTCAGGATTCTGGAGGCGACTTCGATCGTCATGTCCTGGGGCGCATCGGTTTTCGTCTGGCAATAACGGCAGTTCATATTGCAGCGGGTCGTCACTACGGCGATGTGCAGGGAGGTATCATTGAAAAGATGGCTATGGAGATTCCTGTAATCTTCAATCAGGCGCTTAAGCGAATCTTCATTTGCAATGATACCGGTTTTATGCAGTCGTTTAAAAAGGGGCGACTGTTCCTGTATTCCTCTTCCTTCCAGCTGGGTGAATTCATCCCGGTTGAGGATGTCCCAGGAACCGAAGAGATTGCTGATGAGATAGCGGTTCTTGAAGCGTTCGATATTGTAAGGCAGGATAGCCCACGCGTCATTTTTGGCTTTTTTCATTATTGTCATCCTTTGGTTAAACTGGTTGAAACTCTTTGGAGCCGAAAAGTTGCGGATATTCGATCCACGGTCCTTCGCATTGCCTAAACCAGCGGCATGGTTTGCATGTCGGAAATTTCGTCTTGGCCTGAAATTTCCTAATGATATCGAAATTGGCGACAGTCTGATGGATCTCTTTGCATTGCGTCGGAGGAATATAAAATTCCGAAGCACACCG
>CAZAYJ010000176.1:0-3238 GCA_964489335.1 uncultured Planctomycetia bacterium | reverse complement strand
GATAAAATTAAAAGTATTCATTCTTAAAAAGAATTGAACAATTATTACCGCCAAAAGCACATGAATTATTTAACGCAATTTCGAGTTTATGCCTTATTGCTGCATTGGGAACACAAAAAATAGCGCAATCTTCATCCGATGTCTCAAAGTTAATTGTTGGAGGAAGGACCTGATCTCTTATAGAAAGACAACAAGCAATTGATTCAACAGCAGAAGCTGCGCCCATCGTAGGGCCAAGTATGGATTTTATAGAACTACATGGAATGGATTTTAATCTCTCCCCAAAAACTCTCTTCAGGGCAGCACACTCAACTTTATCATTTTGGGCTGTCCCTGTGCCGTGGGCGCTTATATAGTCAATTTGATCTTTTGAAACTCCGGTATTTTTTAATGCTTTCTCCATACAACTAGAAATTCCTTCCTCAGATGGCTGAGTCATATGATAGGCATCGCAACTTAAGCCATATCCAAGTATTTCAGCATAGATTTTCGCGCCCCGATCCTGGGCATGATCAAGCGATTCCAAAAGCAAAACGCCCGCCCCCTCCCCCAACATCATGCCTTTCCTGTTTTTATCAAAAGGCTGGCATTTTTCAGGAGCCATGACCAACAAACGATTAAATCCCGTGAAGGCAACTCTTGAAAATGCATCGACGCCGCCACAGAAGAACGCCTCACTCTCTCCCTGACGGATCAGGTCAAAACCATATCCTATTGCATAATTAGCCGAAGAACATGCTGTCGGCATAACCGCATTAAAACCATCAAAAGAAAAATACGTAGCGACATTTACCGAAAGATTATTGGATGTATATCGCGCAATCAAATCCTCGACCAGACCGGATTGACCCTTTTTGACCCATATCCTATCAAGCTCTTCCAATATCTGGGCCTCTCCCATTGTTGTCCCAAGCAAAACGCCGGTCTTCTCAATCCGGCGTTCTTTTAGACCCGCATCTTCCAAGGCCAACTTCGTTGCTACAATGGCCATCTGAGATGCGCGTCCCAAATGTTTGATTCTTCTCTTATCGATGAAATGCTCAGGCCGGAAATTTTTGACTTCTCCGCCCTTATGGATGGGGTAATCCGAAGTGTCAAAAGCCTCTATATCAGAGATTCCCGATTGTCCGACGACAAGATTCTTCCAGAACTCTTCGACACCGATGCCAATGGAAGACACAACACCCAGCCCCGTAACAACAACGCGGCGTTTAATATTTCTGGCTTTAGGGGGAGGCTTCATGCGGATTTGGCATCCTGGGAACCAAAAGCAATCTCTGCCTCGGCGACCCCATGACCCTCTACAGTCATGACTGCCTTGAAGATCCCCATTTTAGACATCATCTTTACGGGCTCAACCGTAATCACCATTTGGTCGCCAGGGATGACGGGCTTTGAAAAGCGGCTTTTGACGGAAACAAGAAAAAGCACCTTGTCATTGGAGAATTTCTGTTTGTAAAGAATAATGCCTGTCTGGGCCATAGCCTCGATGATAAGCGCACCCGGCATAATAGGCTGCCCGGGAAAATGGCCCTTGAAGAATTGTTCGCTGGCTGTCACATTCTTGATGGCAACGACCTTCTGAGGCGAAGCTTCCAGGACCCGGTCAATCATTAAAAATGGAAATCGTTGAGGGATAAGTTTTTTGATATCTTCAGATCCAAAAGAATTTTTCATTTTTCCATGCTTTCTTCTTTAGGTATCTTGCGCCTATTTGCTCTTTTTTTCGCCGTCATAACCATCTGGATGATCTTGTTAACAGTCGTCATATCTTTTAGTCTCTCTTCAGGGATCGCAATACGGTATTTCTTTTCCAAGGCCGCCAGGATCTCAAGCGCCATCATAGAATCAACGCCTACCTCTTGGATCAGATGCGCATCCAAAGGAATATCGCCCTTGTCTTTCTCGATGACCGTCGCAACGATCTCCAAGACTTCGTCTTGAACGCTACGCGCCATTTGTCAGTCCCTCCTATTCACCTTGTTGTCAATTGCTCGTATGCAGACCGCCATCGACCTTGATGACTTGGCCCGTGATGTAATTGGACTGCTCGCTTAAGAGAAATAAAACGGTCTTGGCTATGTCTTGCGGATGGCCGAACCGGCCCAAAGGGACGGCGCGGCGGAATTTATCCTTGAGATCCTCCTTGAGGATACCCAGCATGTCCGTCTCAATAAAGCCGGGTGCCACGCAATTGACGCGGATATTGTAGGGCGCGACCTCCTGGGCCAGGGCACGGGTCAAACCGATAATGCCCGCCTTGGATGCCGAATAGTTCACCTGCCGCGCAATGCCGGAAATCCCGCTGATAGATGAGATATTGACGATATTGCCCTTCTTTTGCTTGAGAAACGTCACAATGCACGAACGCGCCATATTGAAACAGCCGGTGAGATTGACATCGACGACTTCCTTCCAGTCCTCTTTTTCCATCGTCATAAAGGCCTTATCGCGCGTGATGCCGGCATTGCTGACAAGAAAATCCAGACCTCCGAAATATGCCTTGACCTGCTCCACAAAATCCCGGCAAGTATCATAATCGCGCACGTCGCCCTTGAAACTGAGGGCTTCGGAACCCGCGTCCACGACTTCCTGGAGCAGTTTTTTTGCTTCAGAATCGCTTTTGACGTATGTGAAGGCGACTTTGGCGCCTGCGGCGACAAGCTCCCTGACGATTGCCCGGCCGATACCCCTGCTGCCGCCAGAAACGATGCCAATCCGGTCTTTGAGCAACGAATCATTCTTCATATTTTGACAAGACAACTGCCGTGTTGACTCCGCTGGGCCCGAAACAACTGACGAGGACATGGTTAATGTCCGCTTTTTGCGATACGCCGGCCTTGCAATTGAGACCGCAGTCCGGGTCTCTCTCCTTGAAATTCACCGTCGGAGGAATAAATCCCTGCTCGATGCTTCCCGATGCCGCCGCCAATTGCATGGCGCCGGAAGCGCTGAACGTCTCGCCCACCATGGACTTGATCGCGCTCACCGGCGTCTTTTGGGCCGCCGAACCGAAGACCTCCTGAATAGCCTCCGCTTCGATCCGGTCTGCTTCGCGCGTGGAATTCGCGTTAGCGCTGATGCAGTCGATATCTTTGACATCCAGATCGGCGTCTACCAATGCCTCTTTCAAGGCCTTGCGGATGCCTGTGCCCAGCCGGTGATATTTATTGATGCGGTAAGGAACGAATTCATAGCCCAGGGAAGAAACCTTGGCATAAATGTGTGCGCCTCGGGC
>CAZAYJ010000175.1:0-3240 GCA_964489335.1 uncultured Planctomycetia bacterium | reverse complement strand
TTGCGCGCTCATACAGAGCAGACTGGGTCTTGAGGCAGTGCGGGGATTCTGCGACGATCTTGTCCCCGTTCTGTCTGTTGAATTCGTCACCTCCGATATACATCGGCTGGGGACAGCCGCCCTTCTCGCCGCTGCGAAAAGAGGGCTCAGCCTGGTGGATTGCGTCAGTTTCGAGACGATGCGCGAACTTGGCATACGCTCAGCATTCACCTTCGACCGTCATTTCCGCGAATACGGATTCACAACCCTGCCCTGAGGGCGTTTCGGGGTCAACTCTTGACCTGCCTCTTGATGGGTCCCACGCGCAGCTCCTTTTGCCACGAATAGAGCTTTGACCCCACCAGTCCTCCAGTCCAGATGAAATAGAAAATGACTAATACGTCAATAAAGCTTATAATGAAATTGGCGCCGAACAAAACCGCTCGAACGGCCAGTCACTCTTCCACATGCCCATTACGGGGCAGCGTCCTCGTGCCTGCCATTCAGGGCCACGTCAGGCAGCGACTGAACCTACTCATATCTGAAAGGAGGTTTTCTGCATTGGATATTCCACGGATCTTCAACATCACCGAAAGTGCTCACCGCATCCACAATCCGTTCACACCCGAAAAGCTCGCCACTCTCGGCGCGTCGCTGCGTCTGGAAAGGGGAACCAGGATCCTCGACCTGGGCAGCGGTTCCGGGGAGATGCTGTGCACCTGGGCACGCGATTACGGAGTCATCGGCACCGGCATCGACATGAGCCAGCTATTCACCGAGCAGGCGAAACTCCGCGCCGAAGAACTCGGCGTCGCCGATCAGGTCAAATTCATCCACGGCGATGCCGCCGGCTTCGTCTCTGACGAGAAGGCCGGCGTGGCAGCCTGTGTCGGCGCCACGTGGATCGGCGGGGGAGTCGCCGGCACCATCGAGCTTCTGGCACAGAGCCTCCTCCCCGGAGGGATCATCCTCATCGGCGAGCCCTACTGGCGTCAGTTACCGCCAACGGAAGATATCGCCAGGGGGTGTCTTGCCCACTCGATCTCCGACTTTCTCCTGCTTCCAGACCTTATCGCCTCTTTCGGCCGCCTCGGCTACGACGTCGTGGAAATGGTTCTGGCGGACCAGGACAGCTGGGACAGATACGAGGCGGCCAAATGGCTCACCATGCGCCGATGGCTTGAAGCCAATCCCGAAGACGAGCTTGCGAAAGATATTCGAGACAAGCTGATCTCGGAACCCGAGCACCACGTCGCTTATACGCGTGAATACCTGGGTTGGGGGGTGTTCGCGCTGATGCCGCGGTGATTTGTTGGGGTATAGAGCCGAATGTGATTATCCAGGCAGTTTATTATTTAAATAAAGTAGTCGTAGCAAGGCCTTGAGGTTGGCGGTTCTTTGGGTCTGTTAGGTTTACTAAAGATGGATTCGCCAAGGACGATCAACCAATCCCTGCCGCGTTTGCGGTGATTTTTTTAAGTATACGAAGCGTCTCTCTAATCGGAAAGAAGAAAGACCTTGAACCTGTTTTTGATCGGTTTTACGATCCTGATGAGCATCGGCGTAGGTTGGTCTATCGGGGCCAATGACGCCGCCAACTCGTTAGGCACGGCAGTCGGTTCCCGCGTCATTACCCTCCGGCAGGGTATAGCGCTCATTGTTGTTTTCGGTTTTCTGGGGGCGTGGCTGCAGGGGGGACATGTCGCAAAAACTATCGGCAAGGGCATCGTTCCCATGGATCAGCTGGGGCCATCTTTGGCCATGTATGTGGCGCTGGTCGCCTGCTTTGCCGCGGTGACCTGGGTGATTCTCGCGACGTTCTGGAAAATGCCGATATCCACAAGCCATTCCATTGTTGGCGCTGTTGCGGGCGCAGGCATGGCTATCGGTTCGCCGGTCAAATGGAAAGCCCTCTGCGACATTTTTATTTGCTGGATCTTTACCCCTGTCGGCGCCGCGGTCTTGGGTTATGCATTTTTCAGGATACTCAGGAATACCTTGCCGCGGATCGTGCCACGCAGGTTCTATAAGTTTGTCGTCGGCACCCTGATTATCGTCAGTGGTTGTTACGTCGCTTATTCATGGGGCGCCAATGACGTGGCGAATTCCATCGGCGTCATCTCCGGCGCAGGGATTATGTCCAGCCGGGATGCCGTGTTGCTCGGCGGACTGGCGATTGTCTTAGGCGTCGTCACCTGGGGATATAAGGTCATTGAGACCATAGGATCAGAGATTACGCACCTGTTGCCCATTATGGCTTTTGCTGCGCAGCTGGCGAGCGCGATCAATGTTCATTTTTATACTATCTTGGGGATTCCGGTATCGACCAGTCACTCCATTGTCGGGGCGATCTTCGGCGTTGGCCTGGTGAAAGGTCTCAAGGTCGTGAATTTGAGGATTATGCGCGAGATTATTTTTTGCTGGATAGCCACACCGTTCGTTTCCGGCCTTATCAGTTTCATATGTCTGTGGGGACTTAAACATTGGATGAAAATATAACTTTGGAGGAAGGTCATGAAAGAGATGAGGAATATTTTAGGGTGGCTGGGGATGGCAGAGGAACGGTCCATCATCGTCGATGCCCAAAAGCATGTCGAGGAGACCTATAAGACTGTTGTCTATTTTGCGGATGCGGTCAATGCGTATATCAAAGGCGATTTGAATGCCAAGACCAAGGCGATTGAAGCCGTCCGCGAAGGCGAACACCAGGCGGACCTCCTGCGTTCAAAAATGGTGGCGGCCCTGTCGGAAGGCCTTCTTTTGCCGCCGGACCGCGAAGACCTCATGCATTTTGTCAATACGCTTGACAAAATCGCCGACTGGACCAACGGCGCCGCCAGGCTGCTTGGTTTTATCGAACAACGCCTGCCGGAAAACATTTTGCGCGAGATCTCGATAGCAACGGAATTGATCGTCAGCGCCACGACCAAACTCAAGGAAGGGATCGCCGCAGTCATCGAGAACGACCTCAAGAAGACGCTTGAAGATTGTGATGAGGTTGACCGCAAGGAACACGAGGCGGACGATCAGAAAAAGACTTTGATTGAAGCCATCATCCATGCGAAACTCGAGCCGACCAGCCTGCTGTTGAGTTATCAGCTGGCGGAATATCTGGAGGGGGTCACGGACAAGATCGAAGATGCCGCCGACTTCCTTAAGGTTATGGCCATAAAAGCGAAATAAAGGCCTGTGTTCTATCCTGCAAATTTGGAAAAATTCTGTTAAATATAGTTAAGGATTTTTTCTCCAGAAAGATTGGCC
>CAZAYJ010000174.1:0-3249 GCA_964489335.1 uncultured Planctomycetia bacterium | reverse complement strand
AACGGCCGTCTGGGACTCATCATTCCATTATTGTCTGTTTTGCTGTTTCTGGTGCTCCGCAGGGAAATCCGGGCGATGGTCGGAAGAGGTTTTCTTCTGGGATTAGTGCTTTTCTGCCTGTTGGCGTTGCCGTGGTATGTTTTTATGGTCAGGACCTACGGTCATGCTTTTGTCCACGAATTTTTTTATAACGATCATTGGCGGCGCCTGGTAGAAGCCGAGCACCTTGCGGCCGACACGTGGTATTATTATCCTCTCTCGACCGTCGGCAGCATGTTTCCATGGAGTCTTTTTTTCGTCGCGGCGTTTGCCGGATTCGTCAGGAAACTGCGCCAGGCGCCGCCGTTCTCCTGGTTCCTTTTAAGCTGGGTCGTCGTGGTCTTTGCCGTCTTCCAGGTCGCCCATTCCAAGCTGACGAGCTACATCTTTCCTTATTTTCCGGCCCTGGCCCTGATGACGGGATATTTCCTTGAAGAGACGCACGCGGTGCGTTTTCTTAAGGAGGCGCCGTCGCGCGGCCTGAAAGCCCTGTATCTTGCGACCGGCGCTTTCTGTCTTGCATTTCCCGTCGGCATGATTGTGGCGTCGTCCCGGTTTCCTCAATATGTCACCGACCGCGCGCCCGTCTTTATTTTTTCCGGCATCCTGGCTGTCTATCTGATCATCTACATAGTGGTGAGCGCCCGCCGGCGTTTTTCATGGAGTTTTTGGATGACGGCGGCCTTTTTGCCTTTTTTGCTGGTCTTTGCTTTGTCCATGAGCCCGCACTTTGAGTCTTATGTGTCATCGAAGGAGGCGGGTCGCTATTTGTCGGAGAAGGCCGACCCGGGCGCTCCTATCCTGTGTTCGAAGTTCTTCGCGCGCGGCATCCGCTTCTATACGGACAGGCAGATTGTTGTTATTGACATTAACGGAAGCGGATATTTCAGCCCGCATCCGGTGGAATACATCAATACCATTGAGGCTTTGCGGAATTATCTCAAGAGAAGGGCCGAGACCTATGCGGTCCTGCGCAAGGACTATGTGAGAGGCCTTGACCGCCTGATAGGGGATGATTATGTCTATGACGTTCTCTATGTGGCCGGAGATGAATATATCGTGCGGATCCAACCGAAGGGGCAGGCGCCAAGACAGATATGATTCCTTTGCGCAAAGCGTTTTTTGTTTTTGCCTTATTGTCATGGATGTGTTTTCCGGCGGCGCTCAAGGCCGCCGGCAACACTTTAGAGGAAAACTTTCCCGCCTTTTTGCCGGGAGACAGGGTTTTGATTTTTGCCCCCCACCCGGATGACGAAGCGATTGCAACAAATGGCGTCATCCAACGCTGCATCCAGAATAACATCCCCCTTGAGGTCGTTTATTTCACCAACGGCGACAATAACGAGCTGTCGTTTGTCGTTTACGAAAAACGCCTGGTATTCCGCAAGAAGGCCTTCGTCTATATGGGCGAGATGCGGCGCCGCGAGGCGATCAAGGCGATGGCACATCTTGGCCTTGGCGAAGAAAACCTGACTTTTCTGGGATATCCCGATTTCGGGACGATGGAGATTTTTACGCGATACTGGAATCCCGCCAGGCCGATGCGCAGTATGCTGACGCGCGTGACAGCCGTGCCATATAAAGATAGTCCGTCTTTCGGCACGCCGTATGCGGGTCCTAGCATCGTCAAAGACCTCAAAAAAGTCATCACGGCTTTCCGGCCGACGAAGATATTTGTGTCTCACCCCGCCGATACCAACAGGGATCATCGGGCCCTGAATCTGTTTTTGCGCGTTGTCCTCTGGGATCTGGAGGGCCGGATTGAGGCGCCGCAGGTGTATACATACATCGTGCACGTCGTGCGCTGGCCGATGCCGCGGGGGTTCCGTCCGTCCCTGGAGCTATTGCCTCCGGCGAACCTCGCAGATGTCGGTATCCTATGGAAAAAGCTGGAGTTGACCGACAAGGAGATACAGAACAAGAGAGAGGCCATTTCCTGCTACAAGAGTCAGTTGGCTTACGCCCCGTCTTATCTCTACACGTTTGCCAGAAAGAACGAGCTTTTTGATGATTTTCCGGATATCCATGTCTCCTGCAAGGATGCGTCTTTGCTCCAATGGCAGGATGTGCGTATTTATCCGGAAATGGACGCGGCGACCGAGGAGAAGAAGGAGATTTCAGGTTTGAGCTACGGCGTCAAAGGACAGGATCTTCTGGTCCGCCTGACGCTGCGGCACAGGTTCAACAAAAACCGTGGTATCTTTTTGTATCTTTTCGGTTACCGCAAAGACGAGGATTTTGCCGAGATGCCGAAGATCCGGATCAGTGTGGGCATGCGGGGGGTCCAAGTCTGGGACAAATTGAGAAGGCTGCGCACCAAAGATGTGACACTGGCTTACGAAAACAAGTCGTTGATCGTCAAGGTTCCGTTGACCCTTTTGGCCTGGCCGGACCGCATTCTGGCTTGCGCCAAAACGAGCTCCAAGGACCTGCCGCTGGACAATACGGCGTGGCGCATCATCTTTCTAGATGACGGCGCTTGAGGATGTGTTTCGGAAAGACGGCTTTCAGAGGGGGCATGGTATCGATGCGCAGCCGCAAAGCAAGAATTTCTTGACAGAGGAGATGTTCCGTCGTAATATTTTTCTGTTTAGTAGTAAATAAAGGAGTGGAAGGTGTTGGACAGCAGTTTCGCACGACCGTGTTCCCTGCCGTTATTTACTATCTATGAGGTATTAGGAGCAAGGAAAAATTGCAAGAAAGGAGGGTAGTAAATAATGGCAAAAGGAAAAGTAAAGTGGTTCAGCAACCAAAAAGGTTACGGATTCATTACTCCTGAATCTGGTAAGGATGTCTTCGTGCATTACAGCGCCATTCAGGGCGAAGGATATAAGACTCTCGAAGAAGGTCAGGAGGTTGAATTCGAGATCGAGCAAGGTCCCAAAGGCGAACAAGCCACAAACGTTCGCAAGGTCTAGTGTCAGCTTGGTACACAACCAGGGGCCCGGTAGAAATACCGGGCCCTTTTTTTAATGAGGTCGTTGTTGCGGCGCATAAGCCGCAACACGTATGGCGACGCCCGCCGAGAGAGTGAGGCGGGTCGAGGTCGAAGCGCTTCCTTCGTTTTTTATTAGATGTAAATTGTATGCGTGAATTAAGCCAGCCGATGACCGCCATCGGGGCATCATCAGCCGTCCGGCAAAGAGGTGGCGGTTGCACTGCGCCGGACGAATCAGCCGGATCGCATCCTCTATCTCCTATCTGCGCGCT
>CAZAYJ010000173.1:0-3302 GCA_964489335.1 uncultured Planctomycetia bacterium | reverse complement strand
TTCAAGAAAAGCGCAAGGCCTTGTGAAGCAGACAATCAGAAATTTTTTGGCAAGAATTGGCAAGAATTTACGACAAGGGCATAGCGACAATCCAATAGGGAGCGTAATGCCCTTGGCGTAAACCGCAGCCAACGGCAAAAATTTCGTCTGCGAACAGGGCCTTGCGCAAACCGCCAATAAAGCTGCTATCCCACCTCGACAAACCTCTCAAACTCCGGAAACCGCCTGTAAAGCTGGCGTTTCAGTTCCGCGTTTTTGGGGTCTGCGAGTTTCGGGTCGCGTTCAATAAGTTTGTGCGCCTCCTCGCGCGCGGCCTTGAGCAGATGCATCTGTGCCAGGGGATCGGCGATCTTTAAATCCGCCAGACCGTGCTGGCGCTCGCCAAAAAACTCTCCCGGCCCCCTGATCTTTAAATCCTCTTCTGCTATTTTAAACCCGTCAGTCGTCGCAACAAACGCCTTGATGCGCGCCTGCGCGTCTTCGGACTTGGGGTCGGCGACAAGAAGACAGTGGGATTCGTGGACACCTCTGCCTATACGGCCGCGCATCTGGTGGAGTTGAGAAAGACCAAAACGCTCGGCATGTTCAATGACCATGACCGTCGCGTTTGCTACATCGATGCCGACTTCCAAAACAGTCGTCGCGACCAGGACATTGATTTTTCCGTCACGAAACTTCCTCATGGTCTTTTCCTGTTCCTCCCTCTTCATCTTGCCGTAAACCAGGCCGACTTTCAGGTCTTTGAAAATATTCTCTTTGAACTCTTTATACATTGACTTGGCCGCGCGCAATTCCAGCTTTTCGCTCTCTTCGACCAGGGGATAGATCAGATAGGCCTGACGCCCTTTTTTCACCTCTTCTCTCACGAAATCATAGGCCTTCTGTCGCTCCTCAACGGCAAGCGCCTGCGTCATGATTCTGCCCCGGCCGGCCGGCATCTCGGTGATCGTCGATAAATCCAGATCCCCATAAAGAGTCAATGACAGAGTTCGAGGAATGGGCGTTGCCGTCATGATGAGACAATCAGGATTGGTGCCCTTGCAAGGCAACAACGCCCGCTGGGAGACACCGAATTTATGCTGTTCGTCGATCACAATGAGACCCAGCTTATGGAACGCAACATCTTCTTCAAGGAGGGCGTGCGTGCCGATAACGATATCGACCTGGCCGTTTTTGATCTTCGCCACCATCTCTTTCTTTTCTTCTTCGGTCAGACTGCCTGTCAACACTCCTATCTTCGGCTTTCTCCGTTCTCCGTTCTCCCTGCCTCCCCGGCAGACAGGTGCTCTCTGCAGGCCTGCCAAGAGCTGGCTGATTTTTTCATGATGCTGCTGGGCCAGGATTTCTGTCGGCACCATAAACGCTGCCTGCCAGCCGCACGTCACGGCCGCAAGCGCAGCCAGAAGCGCAACAACCGTTTTGCCGCACCCCACATCCCCCTGCAAAAGACGCTGCATGGGACGGGGCAGACGCATGTCTGCGGCAATCTCCCAAAGGCATTTTTTCTGCGTATCGGTCAGCGCAAAAGGGAGCATCCCGATGACGTTTTCGAAAGTCGCATCCTTAACGTCGAAAGCAATCCCCCTCTTGTCCCTGCGCTTGAGCTTACGCAAGATAAGAGGGATCTGATAAAGGAAAAATTCCTCAAAGGCCAAGCGACGATAAGCGCGAAGCCTCGTTTCCTCGTTTTCTGGAAAATGGATGTTCAGAAGGCTTTGGGCGACATTGAGCAGATTGTGCCGCAAACGAACGTCATAGGGCAAGAGTTCCTGCAGGCGGGATATCTGACTGTCAAGGACAGACTTGATCAGTTTACGCATAACCCTTTGGGAAAATCCGTGAGGCAGGCGGTAAATAGGGACAATGCGACCGACGTCCAGACTTGCCTCTTTGTCTTCGATAATCTCAAAGTCCGGCGAAGACATCTGGATCTTGTCGCGGTAAAGCTCGGCCTTGCCGTAAAGGATCACATGATCGCCAACATTGAAATATCTATGGAGATACGGCTGGTTGAACCAGACAGCAAAGATACGTCCGGTCCCATCGGCGACGGCAATCTCAAAGATGTCGATGCCGCGGCGCAGGTAAGCGGGCCGCCCCTTTTTGGAAAGGACTTCTCCTTTGACGGTTACGGTCGCGCCGATATCGACGGCAGCGATGGGCTTAAACTGCGACCTATCTTCATATCGCTTAGGGAAAAAATAGAGAAGATCCTCGAGAATGTTGATGCCGACGCGACCCAGATCCCGGGCCCGCTTCGGCCCAATGCCTTTGAGATACTGAACCGGCGAACTGAGGATAGGGATCATTTGGGAGAGAAAAACCTACTAAACGCAATCGGAGCCCGTACAGCCGGTCCTTACCCCCTGGTCATTGAAGGTATAGGTCGCGGCACCTCCGTCCACCTGAATCGTAAACGTTCCGCCGCCCGTATTGACGCGATAATTGTCGAAATAGGTATCCTGGATATGCAGGCCGAGCCGTGTATTGGTATTCGCCGTGCTTGTCGTGGCCCAGAATGCGCGATTATTCAGATAATAAAGTCTCTCAGCAGTGGCAATGACCTGGACCTGAGCCATTGCGGCTTTAAGCTCGTTTTTGCGCCGTTGGAAATTATAATTGACATATGTCATAGAAGCTACAATACCCAAAATAATCACAGCGACGATCATTTCCACTAAAGTAAAACCGGAGGCCTGTTCTTTCATAGACATCCATCCTTTAATAAGGCGAGGTATTCGTGATGGCTCCCGTCGCCAGGTTAATCGTTATGGTATTTCCTGCGATACCCAGCCGCGTCGCCGTTGACGAAGTCGGATAACGGCTGCCCGCAGGCGTGAAGGAATAATTAAAATACCTCCCCGTCATCGAGTTGGGATCGCTCATCCCCAACATTCTCCATTTGCTGCTATCACCTGCGGGGAGAGCTGAGGTATTGTCCTCAATATACCGTTGATAACCGGCATATGTCTTGTAAAGAACCTCTCTGGCCTCTGCCCCTCTTGAGCGCTCGACGATACTGACCACGCGCGGAATCGTAATGCGCACCAGAATCGCCATCACAATCACGACAAGCATGACCTCTAAAAGCGTATAGCCTTTTCCGCATGTCTTCATGCTCAAATTCTAATATAAAACCGGACTTATTGCAACAGATTCGAAAAAAGGAAAAGCGCAGGACTCTCTCCAGCAAGCTCAAATAAAAACCCCCGCAGGATAACTGCAGGGGTTAAAATTTAAGAGGCGCCTACAATAATAAACAGATGACTTGCGGAGCTGAGAAGCAGGCGACGCAAGTCAGG
>CAZAYJ010000172.1:0-3341 GCA_964489335.1 uncultured Planctomycetia bacterium | reverse complement strand
TTCCAAGATTGATGTGGTCAACGAGAAGAATCCGCTCATGAGCAGAAAGGTCACGGATGTCCTTGGTATTACATCTCTTGAGAAGGAAATCACACGGGTCTTTGAGGGGCATACCCTGGTCCAGGAATTGGCCCAAAAGACAAGAGGGGGCGAAGTTCTGGATGTATCGTTGACGGCTTTCCCGGTCAAAGATCCGCAAGGACACATCCTGTTCGCTCTGGGATTGGCCCAGGACATCACGACGCATAAGCGCTACGAAGAAAAGCTGGCGGATGCACATGCGCGCCTTATGTCTTTTCTGGACGGCACCAGCCAGATTTCCATGATCGCGACGGATTTAGACGGCAATTTTAAACTATGGAACAAAGGTTCTGAAGAGATATTTGGTTATAAGATCTCTGAGGTTCTGGGAAAGACGCCGGCCATGCTTCATGACCCAGAGGACCTGCGTATTTTTAGTGCAGAACTCTCCAAGGTTACCGGCAGGCAGCTAAGCGACTTTGAGGCGATTACGGAAGCGGTGCGTCAAGGTAGTGTTCTTCAGCGCGAGTGGACGATGGTCAAGAAGGACGGGACGCGCTTCCCCTTTGATCTGCCGATTGCTGGATTGCGGAATGACAAGGGCGAGCTGGTGGGTTATCTGGGGATCGGGATTGACAGGACCAGGACAAAGCAGACTGAGAAGGAATTGCTTGAAACGCAGGAGAAATACAGGGACTTGGTAGAGAATCTTAACGTCGGCGTCTATATCAATACGCCGGGTCCTGAAGGTAAGTTTCTTGAGGCGAATCCTTCCATGCTCAAGATCTTTGAAACGGATTCCGTGGAGAACATTTCCGTCAAAAGCTTGTATGCCAATCCGGAAGAAAGAAAAATTTTTAGCGATACGCTGCTTAAAAACGGCTTTGTCAAGAATTATGAATTTCGCGGCAAGACCCTGAAGGGGCGTCTTTTCTGGGCTTCGGTCACGGCGGTTGTCAAGCATGATGAGAAATATGGAGAGGTCTTTTACGGCGTCATCCAGGATGTGACGGAACAAAAGCACCTCGAAGTCTCTTTGTCCGAAGAGCGCGGCCGGCTCAAGACGATTGCCGATTCTATCGGGGCAGGGCTGTCGCTCATTGATAAAGATTTTAATATCGTCTGGGTCAATTCTGTCCTGGAGAAGTGGTTCGGCAGATTGGATACGATACGCGGCCGCAGGTGCTTTGACGCGTATAAATTCCGGAATATGATATGCGAAGATTGTCCTTCGCGCAGGGCCATGATGACGGGTCAGGTCCAGACTGGAGAGACGAGATCGGTCTTTCCCGACGGTCATGTCATGGATTTTCTTTTGATTTGCACGCCCGTCAAGAATGAGCGTGGCGAGGTGGAACAGGTCCTTGAATTGACGCTGGACATGACGGAGCGCAAGAGCATGGTCGAGATGCTGAAGTTTGAGCGCGCCCTTTCGCGAAACGTTATCGATTCCATCAGCGATGCGCTCATCGTGCTTGACTGCGATTCCAGGACTGTTTTGGACGTCAATCGTTATTTCATGGAGCAGACGGGGTTGCGCAAAGAAGATATCGTGGGCAGGCGGTGTTCGGACATCTATCAGCACGGTTGTACCGCCTGCGAGGCCTGTGGGTTCGAAGAGGTGACAAAGTACGGCCGGATCGTCGAGGCCACGCATATCCATAAACTGCAAGACGGCCGCGAGGCCTTTGTGGATGTGACCTTGTCGCCGCTCAAGGACGAAAAAGGGCGCATCATCGGCGTCATTCATATCTCTCATGATGTCACCGACCGCAAACGCCTGGAAGACGAGTTAAAGAGGTATTCACACGACCTGGAGAAGTTGATTGAAGAAAGGACAAAGGCCCTGCAGGTCTCCGAGCTCATGTTCAGGAATCTTTTTGAATCGGCACAGGATGGCATATTGATTATCGACGCCATGAGCGGAAACATCATCAGCGCTAACCCTTATCTTCTGCGTCTTCTGGAATGTTCGATGGACCAGTTGATGGGATTGCACTATAACGCCGTTCCATTTTTCCGCGAATCTTTGGTTTACGACAAGGCGTTCTTGGCCCTCAAGGAGCAGATATCCGTTCTCTATGACGACGTGACGCTGAAGACGTGCTCGGGAAAGGACATCGAGGTTGAGTTCAGGGCCTCGACTTATTTCGTCGAAAAGCGCAAGATCATCCAATGCAACATCCGCAATATCACGGAGCGTAAAAAGATAGAAAAGATCAAGACCGAGTTTGTGTCGATGGTTTCCCATGAGCTCAGGACGCCTCTATCGGCCATCAAGGAAGGCGTTGAGATCGTCGCAGACGGCACACAGGGGAAAATCAACAGAAGCCAGAAGGAATGCCTGCTGATCGCCCTGTCCAATATCAAGCGCCTGAACCGCCTGATCGGCGACATCCTTGATATTTCAAAGATCCAGTCCAATCTTCTTAAGGTTCATTTGAGTCCGTGCAATATCTGCGAGGTCATCGATCAGGTCTATAGTCTTGTCAGGATAGAAATAGAAAAGCGAGGGCTGGTGTTCGTCACTGATTGCCCGAAAGGCCTTCCGTTTGCGATGGCGGATAAGGACAGGTTGATTCAAGTCTTGATGAACTTGTTGAACAACGCCATTAAATTTACACGCGAACGCAGCAGGATCGTCTTGACGGTCCGGCAGGTCCATGAAACGCTGGAATTTAGCATCAAAGATGAAGGCATGGGGATTCCGCAGGAGGAGGTCGCGCGCCTTTTCGGCAAGTTCGTCCAGCTGGACAGCACGCTGGTGCGCCGGGTCGGCGGCACGGGCCTGGGGCTTTATATCTCCCGCAACCTTGTTGAGGCCATGGGCGGGCGTATCTGGGTTGAATCCATTTTGGGAGAGGGATCGACCTTTAAATTCACTCTCCCCATAACACGCGGGTAAAATATGGCAGAAGACAAAAAAACGATCCTTATCATTGACGATGAGGTGGGCCTGAGGAATCTTTTGAAATTCAGGCTTGTTTCTTTCGGATTCGATGTCATAGTCGCCGAAGATGGTTATACCGGCATCGAGATGGCCAAATCGATGAAACCGGACTTGATCATCCTTGATATTATGATGCCGTATTTCAACGGGATTGAAGTCTGCAAAAAACTCAAGTCGGATTATACGACTAAGGGGATCCCGGTCGTTTTTTTGAGCGTCTTGGCCCAGAAAGAGGATATCGAGATGGGCAAGCAGGCCGGCGGGGAATTTTTTCTGACAAAGCCCTATGATCCTGAAAAGCTGAATTTTGTCTTGCGCATGGCCTTGAACAAGAAAGAGGAGGAATGAGGATATGAACAAGCAAAAATTG
>CAZAYJ010000171.1:0-3370 GCA_964489335.1 uncultured Planctomycetia bacterium | reverse complement strand
CCGGCACCAAGATTGGCAGTTTTTGCGTGATTGAGAACGACGTGACGATCGGCCGAGAGTGCAAGATTTTTACGGGCGCCTGCATTGGCGGTATTCCCCAGGACCTCAAGTATGCCGGCGCGCCGAGCCGTGTTGTGATCGGCGACAACAATGTTATCCGTGAATACGTGACCATCAATCTTGCCACGACGGAAGGGGCAAAGACCGTCATTGGCAGTCATAATCTGATCATGGCTTACAGTCATGTCGCCCATGACTGTCTCATCGGTAACCATTGCATCATTGCTAATAGTGGCACGCTCGCCGGTCACGTCACGATCGAAGACAGGGTTGTTGTCGGCGGACTTGTGGCGGTCCATCAGTTCGTTCGCATCGGCACGCTCGCCATCATCGGCGGATGCTCCAAGGTCGTCACGGACATCCCTCCGTATTCGACCTGCGACGGCCACCCGGCCAGATTCTATGGATTGAATCTTGTGGGACTCAAGCGCGCCGGTGTCCCCACAGAGTCCGTCCATGAATTAAAAACCGCCTATAGGATTTTCTTCCAGTCGGGACTCAACAAGAAACATGCTCTCGAAGAGATGAAAAAGACTCTCAAAGCGACCCGAGAGACGGATCATCTTATTTCTTTTATTTCCTCCTCGACCAGAGGCATATGCCACTGAGCAAACTGAACGGCACAAAAAAGATCGGCCTCATTGCCGGCAACGGCAAGTTTCCTCTTCTTTTTGCACGCGAAGCCTCCCTGCACGGCCTCGACGTCGTGGCCATCGCCGTCAAAAAAGATACGTCGTTATTGATCGGCCCCCTGGTCCGCAAGGTCTATTGGTTGACCTTGAAGGATTACGCCAGGATGTTTGAGATTTTCAAGAAGGAAGATATCAAGAAAGTGATCATGGCCGGTCAGGTGAATCCCCGTAATCTTTTTTACAAGGATATAGGGGATGAGACGCTGCAGCGTCTCCTCAACGCCATCAAGGACAAGAGGCCGGATACGGTCTTCAGCGCTGTCGCCGACATGCTGGCTCAGCATGATATCGAGCTGGTGGACTCAACGCTTCTTTTGGAGAGGTTTCTGCCGGAAAAGGGGACGTTGACGAAGACCAAGCCTGACGCCAAGACTTGGACGGACATCCGCTTCGGGTTTGATATGGCCAAGCGTGTTGCCGGGCTTGATATCGGCCAGACGCTCGTCGTCAAAAACGGTTCGATCGTCGCAGTCGAAGCCATCGAAGGGACGGACGCCGCGATCCTACGCGGTGGACATGTCGCCAACGGCGGCGTGGTCGTCATCAAGGTGAGTAAGCCCAACCAGGACATGCGGTTTGATATTCCTGTCGTCGGGCCGCGGACGATCATGAACTTGCGCCGGGTCAGGGCGCGCTGTCTGGCCATCGAGGCCCACAAGACCCTCATGATTGACAGGGACATCTGTATCAAGAGGGCCGACCGCTGGCGCATTGCTATTGTTGCGGTTTGAAGGCATGTTTTTTCATGCTTGACAAAATCTCTTGGAGTGCTTAGAATATTTTTGTTCTGATAAAAGGAGGCGTCTATGGCAGTCAAGAAAAGTCCGGTAAACAAGAAGATTGAATTCAAGCTTTCGGCACCAAAGGCGAACTGGGTCGGCGTGGCTGGTGATTTTAACGGCTGGAAGCCGGACACCCTGACAGCCAAAAAAGACAAGAACGGCATCTGGAGGGCGTCTGCATCGGTCCCGACCGGAACGTATGAATATAAATTTGTTGTGGACGGTTCCTGGATTGTTGATCCGAGTTGTTCACGCCGCACCATCAATTCTTTCGGAAGCGAGAACAGCGTCCTGGTGGTTAAATAACTGACGCGCGCCATAAAGAGTTTTTTTGACAAAGGATAGCCCCCCGGGGCTATCCTTTGTTCATTAAGGGAGGCATTAGAGGTGAAATACGTCTATGGTCCCGTGAAATCACGCAGGCTCGGTTTCTCGCTGGGAGTGAGCACTGTCCCTCATAAGGTATGTAGCTTTGATTGTGTCTATTGCCAGCTGAAAACAACGACCCATAAGACCATGGAACGCAAGGACTATGTCAAGGTTGCAGATATCGGCCAGGAACTGGAGACTTTTTTCGCCCGCCGGCAGAAAGGCGCCGGGCTGGATTATGTGACGTTCTCCGGAGCCGGTGAACCGACCCTGCACCGCGGCATCGGCCGTCTGATCCGTCTCGTCCATAGGATGACGGACGTGCCGGCGGTGGTGATTACGAATTCATCGACGCTGGTTCGTCCGGATGTGCGGCGTGACCTTATGGGCGCCGATGTCGTTATCCCGTCGCTCGACGCCGTCACGCAGGATGTCTTTGAGAAGATCGACAGGCCCGTGGGGGGGCTGAAGATCAAAGACGTGATCAGAGGGCTCAAGCGTTTCCGCAAGATGTTTGGCGGCAAGCTGTGGCTCGAAGTTATGCTGGTTCGTGGCGTCAACGACAGTCCGGCATACCTCAAGCGTATCGAAAAGGTTGTTCGGCAGATCCGTCCTGACCGTGTTCAGATCGTTGCGCCTGCCAGGCCGCCATCCCAGGGTTGGGTCAAGGTCCCGACGAAGACCACGCTGAAGACAGCCAAAAAGATCTTCGGCAGGAATTGCGATATCGTGTGTTAAGAAAATTCACGCGTTCCTGGCTTCCGCCGCGGGCTACGCCCACCGGACAGGCAGTATAAGAGCCTTGCGCTCGTAGCTCAATTGGATAGAGCACTAGTCTTCGGAACTAGGGGTTGAGAGTTCGATTCTCTCCGAGCGCGGTATGATTAAGCAAGGGTTTCTGCCTTATCGTTTCGAATGATAAGGTGAGACCTTGCCCGCCAAAATCTTATGCAATTTTGGTTGATGCAAGCGAGACCTGTGGGCACATGAAGATATGCGCAGGGCCGTAAGGCAACAAAAAAGGCGCCTTGAAAAAGGCGCCTTTTTTGTTCTATCTCAATCGTGCGTTATTTGCTTCCTGTTTTGTCCGGCTGTGTTTTGTCAAACACATAGTCCGGCCGGTAGAGAGGCTCATAATCCTTCGGGATGGCTACGGGGAATGTCAATACGTCCCAGACGCCTGATCCTGTGCGGACAACGGCCTGGACCATTCCTTTGAAAAATCCCGCAAAGATGCCGACGGCGGCGTTGTTGCTTTCTTTCCATTCCTGTCCGATTGTTTGAGGCACTTCGAGGATACCTGTTGCGATGTTGCCGATGCCGCGTGCCAACTTATCGCTGGGCGTCTTCGCCATGGCAGGAGCGGCCATGCTTAAGACAAGAGCGCAGACAGCAATAATTCTTATTGCGTTTCTCATGCGTCCTCCTTTTCGACAGTGTCCTCCAGCCCCATGCGGAGGAATCTTT
>CAZAYJ010000170.1:0-3414 GCA_964489335.1 uncultured Planctomycetia bacterium | reverse complement strand
TCATTAAGAGATGGGCACGTCGTGCGGCGCATAGCGCCAGGCATCAAGAAAGGCCCCTCGTTTCTGAGATAGGCGCTGAAAGAAACTCGGGGTCAATTTCACACAAACTCATTCAGCGGGAAATAGAGAGGGTTCTATGAAACGAGGGATGAGGGTCTTTATTGTCGTCACATTGTTGTTGGCGGTGGCGTATCCCGTTTTTGCCAAGGACGTCGATTCCCATATCAGTCAGGTGACGGTCTATCCCGACAGCGCCCTCGTCACGAGGACGGGCACGGTTGAGCTGGCCGTCGGTCCTCAAGAACTCTCGTTTGCCGACATCATTCCGGATATTGATGAGGATTCTTTAAGAGTTTCCGGCAGAGGCACGGCTTCCGTCAAGATCATGGGCGCCCGCGTGAAGAAAGAATTTTTAGCGGAGGCGGCCGGCACGCGCGTCAAAGAGCTTGAGCAGCAGATTCAGGATATGACGGATGAACTCAGAAGGATCGGCGATGCAAAAAACGTCGCCCTTTCCAAGAGACAGCTCCTTGATGCGCTTCTGGATTTTTCAGGGGGCCAGTTGCCTGAGGAGATGGCGACAAAAATGCCGCAGGCCAAAGAGCTCGGCGACCTGCTGAACTTCCTGGATGTTTCCTATAAGGATTTCTATGGCGTCATGCAGAGTTTGGATATTAAGGAAAGAGAGATACGCAAAAAACTGGACGTCCTGCAGAAGGAACTAGCCCAGATATCCCGTTCCCAGAAGATGAAGAGGTCCATCGCCGTCGATGTTGAAGCGGCGAAGGCCGGGTCCTTGACGCTGGAGGTGACGTATCTGGTCAGGGGCGCGTCCTGGTATCCGGTGTATGAGGCGCGCACACACTTTGATAAATCCCAGGTAGAACTGGTCGGGTTCGGCGTGGTCCGTCAGAAAACAGGCGAAGACTGGAAGGACGTGGACGTGACGCTGTCCACGGCCAAGCCGACGGTCTCCGGGCATATGCCGGAGCTCTCGCCGTGGATCCTGCGGCCGTATGAGCCGCCGCAGATGGCCAGGCGCAAAGGAATCTTTGGCGCCCAGAAGGCGATGCTGGCCTCCAGAGAACAGGCCTACGACATGGCGATGGAAAAAGAGGCGATGGTGGATGTGGCAGGCGCCCCGGCGCCCATGGAAGAAGAAGCCAAGATGGAATACGCCGCCGTTGAGGAAAAAGGCGTTTCTATCGTCTATAAGATATCCAAAAAAGCGACGATCAAGGCGGACGGCTCCGAGGAAAGACTGCCGGTCTTGGCGCAGGACCTCGACGCGAAATTTCAGTATTCGGCGTATCCGAAGGCGAGTGTCTTTGCTTATCTGACGGCGCGCGTCACCAACCAAAAGGATCTGCAGCTCCTGCCTGGCCGCATGAACGTGTTTTTGGAGGGGGATTTTGTGGGCGTCTCCCATCTGGCGGCGATAGCCCCAGCTGAGGAATTCGACCTTTATCTGGGCGTTGACGAGAATGTCAAGGTCAAGAAAGAAGAGATTGAGCGCAAAGTCGATGACGTCCTGTTGGGCGGCATCCCGGCGCCGAACCGCAAGATCACGATCGTCTTCAAGGCCACAGTCGAGAATTATAAGAGCAAGGATATCACGTTTGAGTTGTTCGATTCCGTCCCTGTTTCGGAAGATGAACGCATCAAGGTGCGCGTGGAACGCGTTACTCCGGAGCCGAAGGAAAAAGACTACAAGGATAAGAAGGGTGTCTGGCGCTGGGAGCTTAAGCTGGAACCGCGCGCCAAAAAAGAAATATCCTATACGACGATCATCGATTACCCAAGGAGTCTTCAGGTCGAAGGACTCTAAAGGCGACTATAAGTTGATTAAAGGAAAATATGGCCATAAAACGCATAGCACTCTTGACCAGTGGCGGTGACGCGCCCGGCATGAATGCCGCGATCCGCGGCGTTGTGCGCACGGCCTTTGCCCATAAGCTGGAAGTTTACGGCGTCTTCCGCGGCTACATGGGCTTGATCAATGATGATCTCAAGCCTTTGAGTCATCGCTCGGTGTCGAACATCATCAACCGCGGCGGCACGATCTTGAAGACATCTCGGTGCCCGGAGTTTATGACCAAAGACGGCCAGAAGAGGGCTGTTGAGATTTTGCAGCGTAACGCCATCGACGCGCTTGTCGTTATCGGCGGCGACGGCAGTTATCGCGGCGCGCAGATCCTCTCCCGCGAATGGCATATTCCTTGCGTGGGTCTGCCGGGGACCATCGATAACGATTTGAATGGGACGGACAGGACCATCGGTTCGGATACGGCGGTGGAGACAGCGCTCGACGCCATTGATAAAATTAAGGACACCGTCAATTCCATGGAGAGGGTCTTTGTTGTTGAGGTTATGGGGCACCACAGCGGTTATATCGCCCTCAAATCCGCTTTGGCCGGCGGCGCCGAACAGGTTCTGATTCCAGAAATAAAATTCGATATCCATGAGATTTGTCATGAGATCACGGAAGGTTATATTAGAGGAAAGGCGAGTTGGATTATCGTGGTGGCCGAGGGGGCGATCAAAGGGGCGGATCTGGCTCGTCAGATTACGGAGATTACGGATTTGGAGACACGCGTCGTCGTTTTGGGGCACATCCAGCGTGGCGGAAGCCCGACGGCAGAGGACCGTATCCTCGGCAACCGGCTTGGCGCGGCGGCCGTGGAACTCCTTATCAAGGGCGTCAGCGGCGTGGCCGTCGGTATCAAATGCGACCAGATCCATGCCGTTGATTTTGAAGAGGCATTGAGGCCTGTAACGCTCGACACAAAAGAGGATATAAGATTGATTAAACTGTTAACTTAGCTTTCGCCGTTTTTGAGCGAAAACTCATCCGAAGTGAAAGGAGTCGTAAGAATGGATAGCAAGAGAATGGATACTTTAGTGATGGATGTGGTCGTCGGGTCTGATGCGAATAAAAAAACGGATGCAGTCAACGCGATATGGGACGAGGCGTTCGCGCAGGGAGTGTATCCGGCCTCCATCCACGATTTATATAGGGCCCGCGGTGAGGGCAAACAGGGCGGCTACACGGTTCCCGCCATGAATCTGCGCACGTTGACCTATGACATGGCGCGCGCCATTTTCAGAGAAGCCAAGAAGATCAACGCGGCCGCGTTCATTTTTGAGATTGCCCGTTCCGAGATGGGGTACACCGTCCAGAAGCCTTTGGAGTATACGACGGTCATCCTGGCGGCGGCCGTGCGCGAGGGATATCGGGGTCCGGTCTTTATTCAGGGCGATCATTTCCAGGTTAACGCCAAGAATTACCAGGCAGACCCTCAGAAAGAAGTCGAAAGCCTGAAAAAACTGATCAAGGAAGCGATCGAGGCGGGTTTCTATAACATCGATATCGACAGTTCCACAGTCGTGGATTTGAGCAACGAAGATCTTCTT
>CAZAYJ010000169.1:0-3414 GCA_964489335.1 uncultured Planctomycetia bacterium | reverse complement strand
CCTCCTGACGGAAAGGTTTAGAGATATAATCCAGGATACCCTGGCGGTATTGAGAATCCTGTGCCAATACGGAAAGGATGATGACGGGAATGTCTTGGGTGTTGGGGTCGTCTTTGAGGTGTTTGGCGACCTCAAAACCATTGATCCCGGGCAACATGATATCGAGCACGATCAGGTCCGGCCTTTCGCTCTGTGCTTTTAAAATACCTTCCTGGCCGTTGGAGGCTTCAATGACCTCACAGCCTTCTTCTTCGAGATAGATCCGGACGATCTCGCGGATGTCCGCCTCGTCATCGATCACAAGAATTTTCTTTTTCATGGGCATATACGCTCCTCAGCATAGTCGCGATTTTCCTCGCGGAAGTCTGTAGAAATATCATAGCATATTTTTTGCCGTTTCTTCATAGAATTCTGTTTCGGTCTGTCAGCTGCAGGGTAGCGTGAAAGAGAACGTGCTGCCGTGGTTGAGCTGGCTCGAAATAGAGAACGTTCCTTTGTGCGCCTCGATGATGCGTTTGACCAGAGAAAGTCCTAAACCCGTCCCCTTGACTTTGGCATTGACGTCGTTGTCGACACGGAAGAATTCTTCGCCGAGTTTCTTAAGATCGTGTTCGCTGATACCTATCCCTGTGTCGCTGATTCCGATCTGGACCATGGCGTTGTCCGCGGGCCGCGCCGCTACGGTGATCCGGCCGCCGGGCGGGGTGAATTTAATGGCGTTGCCGATGAGGTTGATGAAGACGCGTTCCAGTTGCCCCTTGTCGGCTTTGACATGCGGCAGCCCTTCGGGGATGTCGATGATGAATTCGACGTTCTTGTCTTTCATCGGCGGCGCCAGCATGTCTGCGAGCGACTGCGCCATCGCCAGGATGTCGAGAGGCTCCAGCTTCATCTCCACGCGGCCGGATTCGATGCGGGAGATATCCAGAAGGCCGTTGATGAGATCGGACAGGTTGTCGGAGTGCTTGTTGATTTTTTCGACCCTTTCCTTGGCGGCGGGAGGCAATTCGCCCAGCTTGCCCGCGGCCAGGATTGATGCGTAACCCTTGATGGATGTCAGCGGCGTGCGCAACTCGTGGGAAACGGCGTTGATGAAATCGGATTTCCTTTTGCTGATTGTCTTGATCTCCTCGAGGGCCGCCGATAATTCTTTTGTTCTTTGCTGAATCTTGTTTTCCAGTTCCTGCTGGGCACGCCACTGCTCTTCAAAAAGCTTCGCATTTTCGATGGATTGGCCGATTTGTGTCGCCAAAATATAAACGAGATCCTTGTCGCCTTCGGTCATATGCGTATAGGGCGATTCGCTGCCCATCAACAAGAGACCGATGGCGCCTTCTTTTTGCATCATGGGCGCGCAGACAAAAGAAGAGAGTCCCAGCATGGACAAGAGGTGCGGTGTTTCTTTTGCGGCGCGGTCCATCTCCATGGTGGAGATGACCTTGTGTTTGTTCATGACGGTGTCCATGAGCAGAGGCATGCCCGTCATGAGCTTCATGATGCGGTCGGCCTCCTCTGCCGTGTAGCCGACCGCCGCCTTCAGCACGTGTCCCTTGGTTTCTTGGCGGCAGAAGACGATGGCCCGGTCAAATCCAAGCGCGGTGATGTTTTTTTCGTCGAGCTTTTGGAAGATTTCCTCTTCGTCGAGGGTCGTTGAGATCAGACGGCTGAGTTTTTGCAGGGTGACGAGACCGGAGATTTTTTTGTCGAGTTCTTCCTGCGCCTTGTGGAGCTCGACGTCCGTCTGGACGATCAGCTTGGCCTGTCCGTCGAGTTCTTCAAAGGCCCGGCGAAGCTTGGCAAGCTCTGTCTGCAGTTCTTTGATTTTCTCCATCTTGAAAACCAGGATGATGACGAGGACGATGACTGCGATCATCCCGAACATGCCCATATAGCTGATGAGGATTTCCAGGGAGGTGGGCGCGTTAAATGTGCTTGTCGGCGTCATGCGATTCTCCAATGGCCAGGATAGCCAGGGTTTCGTTATGGAAGTATGTCTCCCCGTAATGCTCTAGGGATTTCAGCGGCGCCTGTTCGCCGTAACTGCAGATACCCAGGATCGGGACATTGCCCAATACCTTTTTTATACGCGATAACTCCTGTTCTGTCAATCGTCCCAACAGCTTGTTACGGGTGATGGATTCGAAAACGAGGGCACCCTTGACTTCCTTGTCGCCAAGGGAGTCTTTGGCTTCTTGGGCGGCCTGCGTCGCGGCATCAAGCGCCCATTCTTTTGTACCCATCATCAGGCGCACTTCGTTGCCGGCGGCGGCGTCCCCCTGACAGACGAGCCCGCCGTCTTCGTCGATCCGCAGAATGTTGCGCAGGAGATACTCCGTTTCCCCCGGCACATAGAGGCCCAGGGGGTAATAGATGCTCATCTCTATCAGGGTTTTTTCAATCTCTTTTCTGGACTTTCCGAAATATTCTTCATAGATAGCGACGGCCGGCTTACCTTCAATGGTCTTGATGCCATTGCCTTTGCCGCCGGTGTGCGTGTGCGGCCTCCCGAGGGGCTTCCAGCCGTGCCGCAGGCCCATGCCGAAGATGTTGACGCCCGAGAAAATAAGACCCGCGACGCCGTCGGTCAAGAGCTCCTTGTCAAAATACTGGTAGGTATGGTGAAAACGGAAGTTGTCGCCGGCGGACGCACCGAAAATGGGGAAACTTAACCCCAGGATGTCTTTGATGCCCCTCAGGAGGTCGGAGCCGTTCTCGACGATCCCGTCGCAGAAGATGAGGGCCAGGTCCCGCTGGGGCGTGTTCAGGTTCTTGAGCGCCTGGCGCGCGAAATCCTCTCCGACCTGGCGCGCCCCCTTGGTCCTGATGCCGACGCTGCGGGCTTGGCCGAACGTGACGTGGTCCATGCTGATAAGCATGAGGCCGACGCCGTATTTACTGACCGTTTCCGGCCAGATGACGCTGGAGCCTGTGCATCCCAGGAGTTTGACGTTACCGATGGCGTAATGGATGCCGTCGAGAAGACGCTGTTGTGCGAAGTGGATGGTGGAAAACAGGAAAGCAAGAGTGATGGGCCGGTGGTGTATCTGGTACAGGGCCGTCTTGGCGGCCTCCGAGGCGGCCAGGAAAGGGTCCTTCTTTTCGCTAAACCCAACCCCGATCAATGTGCCCATGGTAATGAATCTCCGCGTGTCTGTCTTGTTTCGGGCAGGCACGGCGTTTTTCCGCTACTCGCGGGGCAAACCCACAAGAGGCAGACCTTCTTCATTCTATATAACGGAGAGGTCTAATCTGTGCCGCATCTATTTCCAGTCTCTGGCTGGAGATAGTGCGCCTTGATTAAAAATATCAAAAAAAGACATCCGGCGCAACTAAATATAAAAAACAATGGCGCGCAGACAGCCGTCGATAAAAAGGGGTCGGGAGGTTTTTTGTGCTGATCAAGAGGGGGGGGCG
>CAZAYJ010000168.1:0-3421 GCA_964489335.1 uncultured Planctomycetia bacterium | reverse complement strand
TCGGAGAGACGCGGCCGGCGCTGGGTGGTACGCATTATTACGAGCGGCTACAGGCCAGGGGCGGCCAGGTGCCTGTGGTCGATTTTAGCCGGGCCAGGAAGCTCATGCAGCATCTGGCGTCGGCCTCGGCCAAAGGACTCGTGCGTTCCATACACGATTGCTCCGAGGGTGGTCTGGGCGTAGCCCTGGCGGAGATGTGTCTGGCCGGCGGTCTGGGTGCGAATCTTTTTTTGAGCGATGTCGCCTGGCGTGGTCGCGAGAAATGTAACGACTTTATCCTTTTTTCTGAATCGCACTCGCGTTTTGTCGTGGAAGTGGAGGGCCGGCATCGCAAGGCTTTTGAGCGCGCCATGAAGGGTTCTGTCGTCCGCCTGGCCGGCTGCGTGACGGAGCATCCGATCCTGAAGATTTTTGGCATCAAGGGCGAAGGGTGCGTCGAGGTCGCCGTGGCTTCTTTGAAGACGGCGTGGCAAGGGCCCTTGAGGTCCGTTTAAAAATATGAAAAAGACAGGAAGGCATAAGCTGAAGATAGGGCCTGCGGATTTTCACATGCGCATTGATGACTACGAGGAGGATGATCGTGTCAGGGTGCGACGCATCGCCAAAGAATTTGATAAGGGTTTTCGTGTTCTCTCGAAATTCAAGAACGCGGTGTCAATCTTTGGTTCTTCGCGGCTGACGCCGAAGGACGAATACTATAAGCTTGCGGAAAAGACGGCATATCTGCTGGGTAAGGCGGGCTATGAGATTATTTCCGGTGGAGGGCCCAGCATCATGGAGGCCGCCAACAAGGGCGCCGCGCGTGCCGGTAGCGCCTCTATTGGCCTCAATATCTACATTCCGACGGAACAAAAGGCCAACCGTTACGTTAAGACGCTCCTGGAATTTCATTATTTCTTTGTGCGCAAGGTGATGTTTGTGCGTTATGCCAAGGCGTTTGTCATCTTTCCGGGAGGATACGGGACGATGGATGAGCTGTTTGAGTCCGTAAACCTCATCCAAACTGGCCGCATCCCGCAGTTTCCCGTCATTCTGGTCGGGGGGCGTTACTGGCGGGGATTGCTGCACTGGATCATGTCGGTGATGCTGCGCCGCGGCTGCATCGGCGCCAATGACTTGAGTCTTTTTTCCCTGGTCGATAAGCCCGAAGACGTGGTCCACATCATCAACAAGTTTTATCACAGGCCGTAGGGTTTCATAAAGGCAACATCATGGCAAAACCAAGGGTATTGATCCTCAAGACAGCCGGCACGAACTGCGACCTGGAGACAGCCTTTGCCTTTGAGAGCGTGGGCGCGGCCCCGGAAGCGGTGCACATCAACGAACTGGCCTGCGGCGAACGCCGCCTAGCCGATTTTCAGATTATGGCGATTTCCGGGGGTTTTTCCTACGGCGACGACATATCTGCTGGCAAGATTCTGGCAAACGAGTTAAAATATAAGCTGTTTGATGACCTGCGCGCGTTCATCCAGGAGGGGCGCCTGGTCATTGGTATCTGCAATGGTTTCCAGGTCTTGGTGAAGGCTGGACTGCTTCCAGGGCATGCAGCATGCGTCCAGGAAGCAACGCTTGCCCTCAATGATTGTGGTGTTTTTCAGGACAGATGGGTATATCTAAAGACCGAGGAGAGCCGGTGTATCTGGACGCAAGGGTGTTCTGAGGTCATCTATCTGCCGATCGCTCACGGTGAAGGGAAGTTTATCCCCAAGAGCGAAGAGGTCCTGACGCGTCTCCGGGAGAACCGTCAGGTCGTTTTCCGCTATTGCGACGACAAAGGCAGGACGGGAGATTACCCTGTCAACCCCAATGGTTCTATCGATGCCATTGCCGGGATCTGTGATGAGACGGGTCGCGTCTTTGGCCTCATGCCTCATCCGGAAAGGCATCTCATCAGCCTCCAGCATCCCCAGTGGACGCGCCTGGGCACTAAAAGGCACGGCGACGGCTTCCAGATATTTTTGAACGCAGTGAACTATTTCAAATGACCTGCCATGAACGATCATCCTAAACATTACTGCGGTCTTTTCGGCATCTTTGGCGTTCCTGATGCCAGCTATCTGATTTATCTGGGACTCTACGCCCTTCAGCATAGAGGGGAGGAGTCTTGCGGCATCGTGACCAGCGACGGCGACGAGCTCTGCATTCACAAGGACATGGGGCTTGTGGCCGACGTCTTTAACGATGAGAACCTGCGTCTCTTGAAAGGTGACAGAGGTATCGGCCACGTGCGTTATTCGACGACCGGTTCCAGCCTTGTCAAGAATGCCCAGCCGTTGTTTGTGGATTACCTGGGTAATTCGCTAGCCGTGGCGCATAACGGCAACCTTGTCAATAGCTCTTCTTTGCGCAAGGAATTGGAGCGGACAGGGTCGATCTTTCAGACGACATGCGACAGCGAGGTGATCGTTCATCTCATGGCCCGCTCATCTTCACGCAACGTCGTCGCCAAGCTCAAGAGCGCCCTCAAGAAAATCAAGGGTGCTTATTCTCTGGTGCTTCTGACAGAGAAAGAACTGATTGGCGTGCGCGACCCGGAAGGTTTCCGGCCGCTGTGCCTGGGTAAAAAGGGCGACAGTTGGTGCCTGGCTTCCGAGACGTGCGCTTTCGATCTGATCGAGGCGAAATTCGTCAGGGAGGTGGAGCCTGGCGAGATCGTTGTCGTCACCGACAAGGGTCTGACGTCAACCAGATTTGCACCCAAGGCCAAAAGAAATTCATGCTGTATTTTTGAGCATATTTATTTTGCCAGGCCTGACTCCATCATTTTCGGAGAGACTGTGCACCTCGTGCGCCGGAAGCTCGGCGAGATGCTGGCGAAGGAACATCCTGTCGATGCCGACTACGTCATCCCCATCCCTGATTCCGGCACGTCCGCCGCTCTCGGCTTCAGTCATGCCTCGGGGATCCCTCTGGAATGGGGCGCGATCAGAAACCATTATGTCGGCCGCACCTTCATTCAGCCGCATCAGAAAATCCGTGATCTCGGCGTCAAAGTCAAGATCAACATTCTGCGCGAGGTGGTCGCCGGCAAAAAAGTCGTCATTGTTGACGATTCGATCGTGCGCGGCACGACGTCGCGTATCCGCGTCAAGAATTTCCGCGCCGCAGGCGCGCGGGAAGTGCATATGCGTATCTCGTGTCCGCCGCACCGTTTTCCATGTTTCTACGGCATCGATTTTCCTTCGCCGGACGAATTGATTGCCAACCGCTATTCGATCAAGGAAATCCGCGATTATCTGGGCGTCGACAGTCTGGGATATCTGAGTCTTGAGGGGATGATGTCCGCCGTCAAAATGCCGGCGCATAAATACTGCATCTCCTGCTGGGTCGGCAAGTACCCGTTCAAGGGAGCCGGCAGCACCAAGAATGTCCTGGAAAAGAAATGCATGTGTTAGCGGTATGAAAGAAGGATGATTATGAG
>CAZAYJ010000167.1:0-3424 GCA_964489335.1 uncultured Planctomycetia bacterium | reverse complement strand
AAGAAAAGACTGAATCGACGTCTGATCGTGAAGCTGGGTCAGGACACCTTTGAGACTGTAGAAACTATACCCAAGAGTCCAGGACTCGATAAAAGTGTAATAGATGAAAATAACGAACGGCCCGAAGATGCCGATCACACCGAAATATTTGACGAACCTGTTTTTCTGAAGGAGGCTGTGGAAGATGCCCGGAGCCGTGCCGTGCTCAAAACCGCCGCCATAACGGCCCAGGGCCCATTCGATCCAGACCAGAGGGATCCCCAACACGAGGAGCGCCACAAAATACGGGATCATGAAGGCGCCGCCGCCGTTGCCCGCCGCTTGGACCGGAAACCTCAAAAAATTCCCCAGCCCGACGGCAGAACCGGCCACCGCCATGATGATCCCCAGACGCGACCCCCACGATTCGCGCTTGGCATTGAGCTGTTTCATAATTGATTTTCATTATAGCCACGGCCTAACCTTTTTGCAACTCTAAGTTTTCAGGGCCGGATGCCTCGTCAAAATCCATAATCCGGCAGGTCAAAAAAATCACCAGTTCCGTCTTACGCGTCTCTGTAACCGTGTTGCGAAAGAAAAAACCGAGGAAAGGAATATTGCCAACCCACGGAATCCTGTTAGCCGTCTTGATCGCTTCGTCCTTCATCAGTCCGCCGATGACCAGCGTCGCGCCGTCCTCTAAAAGGACTGTCGTCTCCGTCTCCGAGGTCTCGACGATCGGGATCTTATTGCCGGTCGACGTCGTGTAATTCTCCGTCACAGCGCTGACCTCCGGCCTGACCTTGATAGAGATAAAACCATCCGCGCCGATTGTAGGGGTCACGTATAGCTGCACACCGACGTCCACAAAATTGACCGCCTCGGCCGTCTCGGTCGTCGACTGCCCCTGGACAGCTGTCGTCGTGACGTAAACCTGCTTGGAGCCGACAAGGATCTTGGCGGACTCGTTATTGACAACGGCCAGCCGCGGCGCAGAAAGGATCCTGGTCTTCCCCTGGGTCTGGAGCGCCTCGATGACCGCGCTGTAATCGTTGTGTTCGGCGGGATTCAGGCTGCCGATCGTCCATTTGTTGCCGGTCGTGGTGATCACGTTACCAAACATCCCTTGGACAGAAAATTTCTTATTCAGGACGTATTCCCAATCAATGCCCAGCGATGTCTTATCGGTTAAATTAACTTGTATAATCTTCGCATCAATCAATACTTCCCGCGTCCTCTGGTCTAAGCCTGCGATGACAGCTTCGGCCCGCGCGAGCCGTTCGGGATAATCCGTCACGATCAGGCGATTGGAACGGCTGTCGATGACCAGACGACTGCCTGTCCGGGAAAGGACTTCCCGCACAGATTCCGCCACCTTCTCGCCCTTGGCGTAATTCAGGTCGAAGGCGCGTGTTTCCATCGGCCGGTCCATCTTGCGGATAAGCATCCCCATCTCATGCAGCTTTTGGGGTGTCTCAAGAATGATGAGCGCGCCCGATGCCTCATCGGCAACGATCTGGCCGACGCCCGACTTCACCTGAGCCAGAAGGGTCGCCGCCTCCTGAACAGAAAGATACCGCAAAGGCAAGCGCAGCATCCGGCGGGGATCTGCATATTTCTGACCATAGAGCTGTTCGTAATCCTGGGCTGTCATGATCCGTGCCACCTCCCCTTCCTGACGCAAGACGAGATTATTTGAAGCCAGGATCACCCTTAGCGCTTCGTGCGGAGCGACATCTTTCACAAAGACGGTCACGCGGCCGCTGACATTCTTGTCGACGACCATATTGAGCTGCACCTTGGACGCCAGCATCTTTAAGACCTCCACGACATCCATGCCCTTGATATCGAGCGACACCTTGTCGGCGGCGGCAGGACCGGGGCTGATATCCTGGGCTGAAACTCCTGCAGCAAAACAGACGAAACATAAAAACAAAACGATAATTCTCACAGGGTGAGGGTGTAACATTGTCCACCTCCTGAAAAGACCACCTGATGGTCCCCGATCTCGGAAACCACAAGATCGCCGACGGCATCGTTGACGCACAGATAGAATGTCTGGGATGTTCTCTTGTCTTCGACGGCGGCGCGCCGGCCTTGCCCTGCGTCCTCCATAATCCCGACAAGCACCAGTTGCGCCAGGACATCTTCTTTTTTCTCCTGGACCAGGATCGCACGTCTGGGCTTAGTCCTGGCTGATCCGAAAATTTTGCTGCCGGCGGCCGCAACATAGGCCTGGGGTTCCGCAAAGACCCTGCCCGAACAAATCGCTTTTTTCAGATAATCCCGCGCCTTCTTTTTGGGTATCCGCAGATCGTCGAACAGCTCAAGCGTCATGCGGACATCAACGATGGATGCGCCTTCCGGAGACGCAGAAATCGCCATCGACTCAGGCGATGAAAAAAACGAAAGTTCCGAAAACCCGCCCAAAAACCGATACACGCCGTCCTCTGACGTCTGAAAAACCATCTCGATCTTCCTGCGCCGCAGGCCCTCCCGGTTGTTTTTTTCGCCTGCTTGCGCCGGCTTTATGGAACTCAACGAAATCCTCTCTCTTTTTGCCAGCGCATGCAGCTCGCTTAAGGAGTCATCCAGAGATATCTCGCCCGTTTCTCTTCGGCCATATGTTTCTTCTAACCCCTTGTGTTCGTTCAAAACATTCACAAAGAAAACAGCAGCTTCCCCCTCCTGCCTGCCATTCTTAAGCAACACAGAAAGGCCCTTGTCCGTCTGGCGCAATGCCATCCAACCGGGCGCGCTCAAAACCATGCATAGCCCCATGGCCAAAAACGATCTTTTTGCCCGGGTCCAGGGATAACTCAAACATGCCTTTTTTAATGCCAATAGATTGTTCATGGGCTGGCGACCCTAAACGACACAAGCCATTCTGTCTGCGCACCTTTATCCTGGACAAGATATTCCAGCCGGGCCTTTTGAAAAACGCGCTCCGATTTTAAGGACTTCACATAATCCAGGACATGCGTCATGTCTTTGCCTGAGCCTTTGAGGGATATCTTGGCCCCGCCCTGGACATGGAGCTCGCCTATCATGATGTTTTCGTCGCTGTGCCGCCGCAGAACGGATAAAATCTCCTTATAGATGCCTGTCGCGACGAAGTGGTTCTCAACCCACACCCCGCGGGCCACGGCATCGCCGATTTTTATGATATCCGTCCCTGCCGACACCTCCCCCCTTAGCCTCATGAGCGTGTCGGCGTCACGGACGAGCTTTGCGGCATACAAAAACCACAGCATAAAAGTAAGCCCGCAAAAAAGAAATGCGGCATGGTGCCACCATCGGCTGACGGCCCGGCCTCTGGCCTCTGCCTTGCATTCAGGCGGCCTCATGTCCATACAGCCGCTCTCCGGGTTCAGGGCCAAGCCGAGACTAGGCGCAAAGGACAGGCGCTCCTCGGCCGAGAAAGAACCCAAAAGAGGATGCCCGG
>CAZAYJ010000166.1:0-3430 GCA_964489335.1 uncultured Planctomycetia bacterium | reverse complement strand
TGGCGCGATGATCTTGGGGCCTATCAAAAACCTCGATGAAGTGATCTTAGGCGTCAAGCATCATCATGAGCGCCATGACGGCAAAGGTTACCCAGAGGGATTGGAAGGAGAGACCATTCCTTATATCGCCCGCATTATTTCCGTGGCGGATTCTTTTGATGCGATGACAACGGACAGGCCTTATCGTAAGGCCTTTACGCGGGATTATGCGATTCTGGAGCTCGAACGTTGCAGCGGTTCCCAGTTCCATCCGCAGATTGTCAAGGCCGCTGTGACCTTGTATAAAAGAGGGGAGCTTAAGTGAGCGCAATCCAGAATAATGACCGTTATATCGGGATGTTGCTGGTTAAAGACGGCGTGATCACGCAAGGAGATCTGCAGAGAGGTCTCGATGAGCAGAAGAAAGGCCGCGATTTTCTCTGTGCAACACTGGTCCGGTTGGGATTGGCCAGCGAAGAAAAAATTTTTTCCATCCTGTCTCTTCAGATCGGGGGTCCTTATCTGAGCTTGAACGATCTCTCTTTTGATCCGTTCATCGTCAATCGTCTGCCCGGCCGCTTGGCAGCTTCATGCCGGTGTTTGCCGGTCAAAGAGGCCGACGGGACCATGTATGTCGCCATGACGGACCCCCTGAATTCCCAGGTTATTGATGAAATCCGCAGCTACCTGGGTGTGGAACGCATCAAGGTTTTTTTGACAGGGGACAACGATCTTCAATCAGCCATCCAGAAATATTACCACCTCCCATAAGACCCTAAAATTCTCTTGACAATTCGGCATAATGGTCATATACTTAACTTTAGAAATAGTTAAGTAGTTTAACTATTAAAGAGGTTAAATATGACCCAGAAGAGCTTGAGAGAATTTACTCGACAGATGAGTCAGTTGGTGCCGACGATCATGAGGGGAATCCTGAAACGCCATACCGACGAGGTGACCAGAGGGGAAATCACTATCTCCCAGTATCTTGTCATGGAGATGTTGAAGCGCAGGGGCGCCATGAAGATGACGCAGATCGCCCTGGAGATGGGGATCACGTTGCCGGCTGCCACGGGATTAGTCGATCGGCTGCATGGGACAAAGATGTTGGGCAGGACGTATGATAAGGACGACCGGAGGGTGGTCCGCATCCATTTGACGCCTAAAGGGCAGAAGCTTTTTTTGCGCGTCAGCCGTGAAAGAGAAAAAATGATCAACCATGTCTTCGGAAAGATCACCGAAGAGGAACGGCAGACCTATTTGAAGATTTTGAGGAAGATACGTGATGTCATTTATGAGAAACCATAAGCCGGCCACCGCCCTTTTTTTACTCTTGTTTTTCCTGGGGGCTGCATCCTGCCTGGGGGCAGAGAAAGAGGGCGAACAAAAACCGTCTCTTCCGGGCAAGGAAGAGTTTATTAAAACGGCCAAGCAGAAGAGGACGTTGACGCTGAACATCTATGACTGTGTTCTTTTGGCTTTGAAGAATAATTCTGAGATCAAGATCGCCAGTGTCAATCCGAAAATCAGGGCCGATGATGTTCGCATTGCCTGGGCTGAGTTTGAGCCGACCTTGAATCTTGATTATATGTTGACCGATACCACGGAGCGGGCGGCGAGTTCGCTTTTGGGCGCCGGCGTTTCCACGAGCAGGGAGATGGATGCCAATCTGAACATCTCGGGGAAATTGATTACCGGTACAGAGTACAGCCTCGATTTTTTGAACAGCAGGGATTCGAGCAATTCGTCGTTCCAGACGATCAATCCATCTTACACCACGGAACCACAGGTAACGATCACCCAGCCTTTGCTCAGGGGGTTTGGTATTGCGGTCAACAAGGCGGATATCTCGATCGCCGCCAACAATGAGCAGGTTTCAGAACAAAACTTGAAAAACATCGCCATGGATATTATCACAAAGACAAAAAAGGCCTATTATAATTATTTCTATTACCTTGAGGCCTATAAGATCGCGGATAATTTCGTGCAGATGGCGCTGGACTTGTTGAAAATCAATAAACTTAGGTATGAAAAGGGGCTTGTCAGTTCTGTCGACCTATTGGAAACAGAAACGGCTGTCTTGACGAGACGCAAGTCTTTGATTCTGGCGGAGACGGAACTGAAAAGGGCCGAGGATGAGCTGAAATATATAACGAACATTGTTGATGATCCCAAGATGTGGAATGCAGCCGTGGTCCTGACGGATGAACCGTCATTTGACGACCAGGAAATTGACCTTGTTGACAGTCTCGTGGCCGCTTTCAAGAACAGACCCGATTATGACGCCAAACAGATTGAGCTGAAAAACAAAGATATCAGGATCAAGGTGACCAAGAATGCCTTGTTTCCTACTGTCGATTTGATCGGCAGCTTCGGGTTGAATGGTCTTGGGACAGATTATTCCGAAAGTCTGTCGAATGTCAGCTCGGATTACAAAGATTGGAGCGTGGGGGTTTCTTTGAGTCTTCCCTGGGGCGGCGCAGAACGGGCCGACTACAATAAGTCTATTTTAGAAAAGGCGCAGGGGTTGATGGAACTCAAGAGGTTGGAGCAGAGCATTATCCTGGAGGTCAGAGATAGGGTGCGGGGAGTCGATCTGTCCATACGACAGGTGGAAGCGTCCCGGTTGGCAAAAGAATCTCAGTGGAAAAATTATGAGGCCCAGAAGGAAAGGTATGCCGCGGGCCAAATCTCAACGCACGATATGCTGGATTATCAGGACAAATATGCCCGGGCGGACCTGGATTATCTCAAAAGCCTGATTGATTACAATATTGCTCTCATCGATCTGGATAGAAGTGAAGGTTTGACTTTGATCAATAATCATGTGACGTTGGAAGGAGCAAAATGAAGAAGATGATGCGGGACATCCGGTGGCTTTTGTGTTTAAGCACGACGGTGGGCCTTTTTGTTCTTGCCGGCTGCGGATCGAAGAATTTGAACACAGACAAGAATAAAGAGGTTATCCCGGTCAAGGTGATGACTGTTGAAAACAGGGATCTAGAGAAGACCCTTGATTATGTGGGTAATATCAAGGCTAAGGACGAGGCTGGCGTTTATCCCAAGGTAAGCGGAAAGATCGCAGAGAAAGTCAAGGACGAGGGCAGTCCCGTCAATAAAGGGGATGTGATTGCCTATATCGACAGGGATGAAGTCGGTTTTACTTTTGAAAAGGCCCCTGTTGAGAGTCCTTTGACGGGGGTGGTCGGCAGGATCAACGTTGACATCGGCACCAACGTTGAGCCGACAACGCAGATAGCTTTTGTCGTCAACATGGAAAAGATGGAGATTGATCTGGATATTCCTGAAAAATACCTGCCTTTCGTCGCCCTGGGGCAGGAGGCAAAGATTGCAGTGGACGCTTATCCGGGCAAGGTTTTTGTCGGCAAGGTGACGCTGATCAGTCCGGTGGTGGACCTGGAGACTCGTAGCGCGCCTATTGAAATCACCA
>CAZAYJ010000165.1:0-3442 GCA_964489335.1 uncultured Planctomycetia bacterium | reverse complement strand
GTCGGCTGTATCGCCTGCCGCCGCTGCGAAAAGGCCTGTCCGCACGGCGCCATTACCGTTATCGACAATTTGGCGCGTATCGATTACGAAAGATGTTCAGGTTGTCTTGAATGCGTCAAGGTCTGTCCGACAAAGGTCATCAAGGTGAGGAGCGCACAGCCTTCACCGTCACGATGAGATGCTTATGAAAACTATTGCTGTTTTTGTTTCGGGAAACGGGACAAATCTCCAGGCGATCATTAACGCGGTCGCACGCGGCGCGCTGAAGGCGCGTATTGCGCTTGTAGTCAGCGATAAAAAAAACGCCTTTGCGCTGACAAGGGCCCGTCGCGCGGGGATCAAATCCCTTTTTCTGGATCCGAAAGATTATAAAGACCGCCGGGCCTATGATGCTGTTCTTTTACGTCTTCTGAACGCGCAAAAAGTCGATTTGGTCGTCTTGGCAGGTTTCATGCGGATCCTCTCGCCCTTGTTCGTGCGGGCCTACAGGAACCGTATCTTGAATATTCATCCTGCCCTCTTGCCGGCTTTTCCCGGCGAGCATGCCATCCAAGACGCCTTTCGTTATGGCGTCGGCGTCACCGGGGTCACCGTCCATTTTGTTGATGAGGAAGTCGACCACGGTCCTATCATTATTCAGGAGTCTGTGCGGGTGCTTGCGACGGATACAGTGGAGAGCTTGGAGGAAAAGATCCACAAGGTCGAGCATCGGATCTATCCTGAAGCGATCAAGAAGGTTTTGTCCGGCGGGTTTATCCTGAAAGGCCGCCGCGTCCTGCCTGCGTTTCATCCAGAGAAAGCCTAGTCCCGGTATTCTGGGAGTTCCACCTTCATCTTTTTGAGGTCATCGAGGCTAAGCTTGACGGTTTCTTCCGAGAATGTATCCGTCAGCTCCACGCCCTGGATGTCCTTGTAGTTATAATTCTGGATGACCTCGGCGGCGATCTGCTTGACGTAGTCGAGGGGCTTGATGTTTTCTTCCTCCGGGCTCAAGTCATAACGTTTGCGCAGGAATTCCATCTCCAGCTTCAGGACGCCGAATTTCTGCGTGTAGGATGTTGTCTTGAGTTCGAAGAGGTTATTGAGTTTTTTGTCCTTGATGAAAAGGTTCTTAGCGCGATGGATAATCTGCATGCAGATGAATTCGTCGAAGGAGATGTCGTGGTAGCTTTGGTTTTCCCCTGTCATGTCACCCAGGAGCGTGGGATCGAAACGTACGTCGCGCACACTGCGCATGAAATATTCGCCGCGGGAGAATTTTTCGAGGACGGCCTGTCCGAGGTCTGGGATATATTCCACCGCTAGGAGCGCGACGCCGAATTTTTTGACGTCGGCCCCGACAACAGCCAGAAAATCGAGCTTGGCGTCCGTGCTCAAAATGACGCGGTGCGCCGCGTTCATGGCCTTGTTGATTTTTTCGAGACCCGCCTTGTCCCAACCAGCTGTTTTTTCATCGATGAGGTCCGTCAGTGGGATATACATCCACATGGTCTTTCCGGTGATACGGATGGTGACGTCGACACTGATCTCGTCCTTGACCATGCGTGCAAGTTGTTGCGGCATGGTTTTGGCCGGATAGGTGGGTTCGCAGCCTGAAAGGACGACTGCGGCTGCAAGAAAGGCGCCTAGGATCCTAAACAGGTTTCTGATGGGGAGGGAACGGCGTTGAGCCGAATTTGGTTTTGTTGTATTCTTTGAAGATGGCATCGATCTCATCGAATTCGAGTTCTTCTTTTTTTAAAAGCTCGTTGGCGAAACGGTTTAACAATACGTTTTCATCTCGCAGGAGCGTTTCAGTCTTGGCGACACATTCCTGGAAGATCTTCTGGGTCTCCTGATTTAATTCACTCTTGACCTGTTCGGAGAGTTGCTGTTCGGGGATGGCCGTGAAATCCCCCATGTGTTTGCCGTCCATTCCGAGTCTCCAGACCATGGCATGGGCGACGCGCATGGCATTATTGAAATCGGACAGAACGCCGTCGGATGTCGTGCCGAAAGCCAGCTTTTCTGCCAGGTAGCCAGCCACAGAGACCTGGATGTTGGCTATAAGCCTTTCCCTGTTGGACGTGAAGATTTCTTCGCGGGGCTGATGGTGGACTACACCGAGAGCGCCCCGGCGCGAGATGATGGAGGCTTTGAAAACGTCATCCGTCGGATGGAGCAGGTAGAGCGCGATCAAGTGCCCGGCTTCGTGGTAGGCGACGAGGCGTTTTTCATCGAGGGTCATGTGTTTGCGGTGTTTAATCCCCAAATCGACGCGTTCGATAGCCTCAGAGATATCCTTATGCGTGATCACTTCGCGTTTATTGCGTAGGCAGATGATGGAGGCCTCTTTGACGATGTTTTCCAGGTCCGCGGGGGATTTATAGACGGCTTGGCGCGCCACCTTGCCGATATCGACAGATTTGTCGTACGGAACCTTGCTGAGATAGAACCTCAAAACTTCTTCGCGGCCCTGAAGGTTTGGCTTTTCAATATAGATCTTTCTGTCGAAGCGCCCCGGGCGCAGGATCGCCGGATCCAGGACATCTTCCGGCGAGTTGGTCGCGCCGATCACGACGACGTTTTCTTTTTCGTCCTGCAGGCCGTCCATCTCGACCAGGAGCTGGTTTAAGGTCGTGTTGCCTTCCTGGCCGCTCATGAAACTGAAAGTGCGGGTGCGGCCGATGGCGTCGATTTCGTCGATGAAGACAATGGCGCCGCCGTGGGCATAAGCTAGACGTCGGGCCTGTTTGAAGAGCTTACGCACGCGCCTGGCGCCGACGCCGACAAAGATCTCTGTGAACTCACTGGCGGACAAAGACAAAAACGGCAGGCCGGCTTCGGTGGCGATGGCCTTGGCCAGATACGTCTTGCCGCATCCAGGAGGGCCGATCATAAGCAGCCCCTTGATGATTTTGCCGCCTACTCTCTGGACGGCGGAATGGTCTTTGAGGAGGTTGACAACTTCGATCGCCTCTTCCTTGGCCTCGTCGATGCCCAGGACGTCCGCAAAACGGACATTGACCTTGGACCCCTGGACTTTTTTGGTGTCGATCTGGCCGAAGCGGCCGAACATGAGCGAAACATAGATGATCGCCGAAATGGCCGATGCCAAGATCCACATCATGATCTGGATGGGCAGCTGGGCCAGCTGCATCTTGCGGTAGAAGGATTCCAGACCCATGAAGCCCCAGATGGAGAGGCCTGTCAGGATGATAACGGCCAGGGTGCTGAAGACGGCGATCCAGTGGTCGCGTATGAACGTTTTAATCTGTTTATAGGTAAATTTATCGATTTTCATAATAGCTTGAAGATAACATAAATCGTTGTTCGTGTCAATGCGGCATTGTTTTGTCTGTATTGCAAGATGCTGTATTTAGTGGCGGTAGTAAAGCCCGCGCATCGCCGCATTCTGCGGCTCGATTAAATTTCCTTGACGCGCGTATGCGGTTGTGATAAT
>CAZAYJ010000164.1:0-3457 GCA_964489335.1 uncultured Planctomycetia bacterium | reverse complement strand
AACCCTGTTCGGCTCGCGAAGGCTCATGTGGGCCGGACTGTTCGTTTTTCTATATCAATTTGCGCCGTCATTCGGCACGCCGCTGTTGTTCATCCAAAAGGACGTCTTCAAGTGGAGCAAAATCTGGATAGGGACCCTGGGCACCATCGGCACCGTCTTCGCCGTCATCGGGGCCCTCTTGTATTTCAAATTCAGCCAGAGAATCAACATCAAAAAATGGCTGTTGTTTTCTGTCTTTCTCGGCGCCGTCACGACCTTGAGCTATCTGCATTACACCCCGACGACGGCCGTCGTCTACGATATCGTCTACAGCCTGCTGGGCATGTTCGTCTTCCTTTTAATCCTTGACTTCATGGCAAGAAATTCCGTTGAAGGCCTGGAGGCCGCCTCATTCGCTCTCTTAACAAGCCTGAGCAACCTGGCCCTGGTTTCCAGCAACATGTGCGGTGCGTTGCTTCTGCCTCACATCGGCCTCCAGGGGCTCATCGTCCTGTCGGCCTTGGCGAGCTTTCTGTGCCTTTTCATCATTCCCAAGATCATCGTTTAGGCATCCTCAAAAGAAAATAAATTTTTCTCGTGGAAGGAAGGCCGTACGCTTTGGTATAATATTTTAGTTCAGATATCTACTACCGCTTGCGACCATGATACCGAATCCGGCACGCCTCAAATACTCCATAGACTTCATCCTCAACAGGCTACTCGTCCTGTTGTTCTTTGCGATACTATCCGTCTACTGTTCGCGGGAGATCGCCGACCTGGACATCTGGCTGCATCTGAAGACCGGCGAAATCATCGCCAAGAGCGGCTTTGTCCCCCTCAATGATATTTTCTCCTTCACGATGTTTGGCAAACCATGGATTAACCACGAATGGCTCTTTCAGCTTCTGGCATTCCTCAGCTTTCGGGCTGGCGGCCCCGATGGCCTGATCTTTATGCAGAACATCGTCATGGCTGCGACATTTCTACTCCTCTTGCTCTTCGGCGTCAGGCGCGGCCATCCGGTTTTTGTCTTCGTCATTCTCTACCTGGCCATGCTGGCCATGGCCTACAGGTTCACCATCCGTCCGGACATCTTCAGCCTTTTCTTTCTTGCTATTTACCTTTTTATCCTCAAGGAATACAAAGCACAGCAGCACGTCCTCATATGGACTTTGCCCCTGCTCCAGGTGATCTGGGTCAATATGCACGGTTTCTCTTTTTTGGGCCCCGTCCTTGTCCTCATGATCCTTACCGCAGAATTCATCCAAAGGACTGCTCCTCTGCCTCGGGAATGGAGAGACGCCCAGAAAATGACGGCAGGCCAAATCCAAAGCCTTTCCATCATCCTTCTGCTCATGCTTGCCGCATCCCTGATCAATCCGCATGGGCTTAAAGGCGCGACATACCCCTTGGCCGTCTTGGGACAAATCAGCCAGGAAGGGAGGGTCGTCTTCCAATATATCCAAGAACTGGCCCGCCCGATCTCTTGGTCCAATATCCTGGATCTTCACAGATTCCTCTATTACAAGGTGCTTATCCTTGTCTCCCTTTTCAGTTTCCGCGTCAATTACCGGCGCCTGACGCCCGAAAACATTCTCCTCTGGATTTTCTTTCTCGTTTTTTCTCTCCTGGCGGTGCGCAACATCGCCTATTTCGGCATCGCGGCCGTTTTCATCATCTTCGACAACTTCAACACGGCAATCAAAAATGGCGCTCCTTTACCGCAGCCATGTTCCCGGCCATGGGGAATAGTCGCCTTTTATGCGTTCGTCCTATTTCTGTTCTATTACCCGACAAAGGGAGCCCTGAAATATCTGGAAACGGCCAGCTTCGACTTCCATACCTATCAATTGAAATCCGATCTTTGGGGGGTCGCCCGCGACCGCTATCCCGAGGAAGCCGTCCGTTTCCTTCTGGACCACCCTTTCCCCAAACGCATATTCAACGATTTCAATTCGGGTTCATATCTCGTCGGAACTGCCTATCCACGGCGCCGCGTCTTTATCGACGGTCGTACGGAACTCTACGGCCCTGAATTTTTCATAGACTATGTCCGGGCGGGCGAGGGCAGGAAAGAAACGATCGAGAAACTCATTGACCGCTATAACATCAAGGGGTTTTTCCTGACCAACCCCCAACGCGACCTGCACGTCGGGCTGATCCGATATCTCTACAAAAGTCCTGAATGGAGCTGCGTTTATTTTGACGACGCCGCGCTCATCTTCGTACGCGACACTCCCGAGAACGCCGCCTTGATCAAGGTCTTCCGCATCGATTTCAAAAAATGGAAACCGCCTGCCATCGATCTCTTGCGCATTGGAATTGTCCAACGCTATCCCGGCCCATCCCTTAAACGCGCACACCTCCTGAGCATCCTGGAATGCCATGAAGCCGCCTGGAAAGAAGCCCGCGTTGCGCTCGACGTCATGCCGAACAATGCGGAAGCATTCAAATACGCCGAAGACTATTATTTTGAGAAAAAGGACTATTTGCAAGCCTATAAATATGCCCGTCTGAATCTAATCTACGGTGGCGCACAGCCGTGGATGCGTGCGCGCTTGGCGTTAATCTACCACCACCTGAAAGAAGACGACAAGGCCCAAAAAGTTATCACGGCCGTTACGAAGGCCTATCCGGATTTTGCCCAAGGCTATTACGTCCGCTCCCTGATCCTTAAAGACAAGGATCCTGATGGCGCCATCGCATCCCTGCGCAAAGCCGTCAAACTCGCGCCCAGGGAACCCAAATATGCCGAAGCCCTGGGAAACCTGTTGCGCGACCATGGAGACAAAGAAGAGGCCATGAAATTCTGGAAAGCCGCCTACGAATACGACGGAGCGAATCCGGAGCTTAAGGCATTGGTCCAGGGCGGCTGAATAGCAGTTTTTTCTTGTCTTTCGGGCACTTCTTTGTATAATATATGGCTATGTTAATTAATATTCTTAAACCGTATCTTGTTACGTTCGTGCCGATCTTTTTGGCTGTGGACATCATCGGCACCGTCCCTATTTATCTGGGGATGACGGAAAATCTCTCCAACAAACAAAAGAGAAGGCTTCTGGCAGAATCCATCCTGACGGCGACACTGTTGGCCGTCATCTTTGGACTCCTAGGAAAAATCATTTTGAGAGGACTGGGCATCACGATCGAGGACTTTAGGATCGCCGGCGGCATTCTGCTTTTCATCATTTCGGTCTATCTTTTACTTCCGGGAAAATCAAGGGATTTCGTCAACCAATCTCTGTATGAAGATATTGGCATATGCCCTCTGGCGACGCCCCTGATCACGGGACCGGCAGTCCTTGTCACGACAATGATGCTCCTGGACGCCTTCGGCGTCCTGATCACCATAACATCGCTTATCCTCAATATGCTCCTGGCGTGGCTTGTCCTGCGTTTCTCCGACCTCCTGCTCACCGTCCGCGGAAAATCGGGGATTAAGGCCATCTCAAAGATCAGCTATATTTTCCTGGCCGCC
>CAZAYJ010000163.1:0-3465 GCA_964489335.1 uncultured Planctomycetia bacterium | reverse complement strand
TGTTTTTTCTCGCTGTCATACTGATCGCCGCAAGGTATCTGCACCAGACTTTTGAAAATGAACGCGTCTATGTTTTGTTCCAGCAAAACAGCGAAGAAAAGAAGGCCTATTTCGACAAGCTGATCACCCTGAAGGGCGCCAACCTGAAAAGCCTGTCCATTGATTATACTTATTGGGATGACATGGTGGGTTTTGTCCACGGCACCAAGGATATGGCATGGGCCAGGCAGAATATGGACGAGACCGTCCTGGGGACATATCAGGCGGACGCGCTATGGGTGTATCGTCTGGATCTTTCCCGGATATATTCCATTCAGAGCGAAAATGCCGCCGGCCTCAAAGATCTTCCTTTTCCCGTCGAGACCATCAAGGATATCTTTTCAAAAGAGCGGCTGTGTCATTTTTTTGTGTATACCGGTGCAGGCCTGATGGAGATCCGGGGTGCCACTATCCATCCGACAGCGGATAGTGAGCGGCAGACTCCTCCTCAAGGGTATTTTTTTGCCGGCCGCCTCTGGAACAAGAGTTTTCTTGAAGAGCTTTCGGAGCTGCTCGGCGGCGGGATTGCTATCGATCGGATGAAACCGACGGTGCCTGATCCCAGGGCCCTTTTGGATACCAACATGATTGTTCTTTCAAAAGAGATCCCCGATTGGCAGGGAAAGCCGGTGGCATATCTCTATGTTAGTATTCATTCCCAGGAATTAGACATCTACAAACGATACTCCCGGAATGTCACGGCGGCGTTCATTTACTTCCTCGTTATTATTATTGTTGTTGTTACGGTGTTCGTGATGATGACGCTTAACAGGCCCCTTGGGTTTATTTCCCAGGCGTTGAAAAAAGAAAACGCTGTCTACCTGCGTCCTTTAGAAAAAGACGCCAGCGAGTTCGGCGACATATCGCGGTTGATATCCAGATTTTTCAGACAGAGAGAGGATTTGGTCAGAGAGATTGTTGAACGCAACAAGGCGGAGAAGAGGTTCCAGCAGGTGGCCGCCGCCGCCGAGGAGTGGATCTGGGAGACGGACAACGACGGTCTCTATACGTATTCCAGCGCTGTCGTCGAAAAGATCCTCGGCTATCGGCCGGATGAGATTGTCGGCAAAAAGTATTTTTATGATTTATTTGTTCCCGAGGACGCGGAGCGGCTGAAAAAGCAGGCCATAGAGGCCATGGCGGCCCGGAGATCGTTCAAAAATTTTCTCAACCGGAATATGCATAAAGACGGCCATATTGTTTGGTTGGACACAAGCGGTTCGCCGATCATAGACGAGAAAGGCCGTCTTCTGGGATATCGCGGGGTGGACACGGACGTTACCGAGCGCAAAAGGGCCGAAGACGAACTCAAGGAAGCGTATATCAGGCTCAAGGAAATACAGGAACAGCTGATCCAGGCAGAGAAGTTAAATGCCGTGGGTCAATTGGCCAGCGGCGTGGCGCACGAGGTCAGGAATCCTTTGTCGATCATCCTGCAAGGCGTTGACTATCTTGAAAGCAAGGTGCCCGCAACATCGGGAGACGTCTTTGAGGTCTTGGCCATGCTTAGAGAGAATATCAAAAGGGCAGACAAGATCGTCAACGATCTGCTTGATTTTTCCAGGGCCGCGCATCTGAATCTTGCGCCCGCAGACTTGAATCTGGTCATTGAAAGCTCTCTGGATCTGGTCAGGACCAGATCCAGATTCGATAATATCATCATTATCAAAGATCTCAAGAAAGACATGCCCTTGGTCTTGGCGGATAAAAACAGGCTGGAGCAGGTCTTCATCAACATCCTGTTGAATGCCGTCCAGGCCATGCCCCAGGGCGGTAGTATCATTGTGCGCAGCTATGACAAAAAACTCGAGGAGATCAGGAACGGCATCGGCAAAAGGGCGCAGGACAGTTTTTATTTTGGAGAGCTGGCGGCGATTGTCGAGATAGAAGACACGGGTTGCGGCATCCCCGAGGAAAACCTCAAAAGGATCTTCGATCCGTTTTTTACGACAAAGGGCCAGAAGGGTTCAGGGCTGGGGTTGTCCGTGACAAGAAACATCATCCATATGCACAGGGGGTTGATACACGCAGAGAGCGTTGAGGGAAAAGGGACTAAGATAACAGTGATTTTGAAACTGGCCGAAAGAGCGTGATATAATGGGAATGCGCAACAGCAACAGGGAGCCGCGGCATGAAAAAGAAGAAAAAGATTTTAGTGATCGATGACGAGGCAGATTTTACGAAATTGATCAGGTTGAATCTTGAGCAGACCGGAAGATTCGAGGTCAGGACGGAAAACCGCGGGGCGGCGGCTTTGGCCGCGGCAAAGTCTTTTAAGCCGGATTTGGTTTTGATGGATGTCTTGATGCCGGATCTCATGGGCAGCGAAGTGGCCGCCCAGATGAAGGAAGACGATGAGACAAAGGACATCCCCGTCGTTTTCTTGACCGCTGTCGTCGGCAAAGAAGAGGTGGTGCAGAGAGGAGGCGTTATCGGCGGCCACCTTTTTGTGGCCAAACCCGTCGATATCAAACAGCTGATCGACGTGATCGATGAAAATATGCGTTGAACAGCCGGCAGTCCTACACGAAAAATCCCCTATCCAATGAGCGGTAGTTGATGGCTTCCGCCAGATGCGGTGTCCCGATGGTCTCGCATCCTGCCAGATCCGCAATCGTCCGCGAGATTTTCAGTATTTTATCAAAAGCCCTGGCACTTAATCGAAAACTGTCCATGGCCGTCCGCAGCAGGTTGTTTTCTTCTTTTCCCAGCACGCAATATTTTCTGGTTTGCCTGTGAGACATCTGTGCGTTGAATGAGATTCTGCCTTTATTTGCGGCCGAACCTTCAGAAGAGAACCGCGCCTCCTGGAGATCCCTGGCCTTGTTCACCCTTTTCTTTATCTGCGCCGAGCTTTCTGCGGGGGTATTGTCGCTTAATTCCATATATTTGATGGCGGGGACTTCTATATGAATGTCGATCCTGTCTAAGAGCGGGCCGGAGACTTTTCCTAGATATTGATGGATTTTGTTTTGGGAACAACGGCAGGGATGTGACGGATCAGTGTAGTAGCCGCATGGACAGGGATTCATAGCCGCAACCAGCATAAAGCGCGCCGGAAAACTCAGGGATTTTTGCGCCCGGGCTATCCGGATACACCCTTCTTCGAGGGGTTGACGCAGGATCTCCAGGGCGTTGCGGTGGAATTCCGGCAATTCGTCGAGAAAGAGGACGCCGTTGTGCGCCAGACTGATTTCTCCGGGCTGGGGATTGGATCCTCCTCCAGCCAGCGCCACGTCGGAGATCGTATGGTGAGGCGCACGGAAGGGCCTTTGGCGTAAGAGCCGTGAACCGGCATGTGTGTAGCCGGCGACGGAATGGATTTTTGTGGTCTCCAGCGATTCATGGGCGGTCATCTCCGGAAGGATACCCGGCAAGCGCCGCGCCAGCATGGTCTTGCCGCTTCCCGGCGGACCGACCAAGAGG
>CAZAYJ010000162.1:0-3472 GCA_964489335.1 uncultured Planctomycetia bacterium | reverse complement strand
CATTCACGATGAAATTGGCGTGCCTGGAACTGACACAGGCGCCTCCGACGCGCGCGCCTTTGAGTCCGCAGCCATCGATCAGCCGGCCAGCGGCAACCCCCGGCGGATTCTTGAAAAAACTCCCGGCGCTTGGATAAGACCATTCCTGACGCACCCGCCTCTCCGCACGAATCCTTGCGATCATCTTCCGGCTATGAACAGATGAGCCGCGGCGAAGCTTCAGAGATACCCCCAAAATGAACAAAGATCCCAGCGAAGAACGCCGATAAGAGAATTTAATCCTTTCTTTTCCCAGCGTCCTTATACGGCCGCGACGGTCCATAACGTCAACATCTTCCACGATGTCTTTCATCTCGCGATAGGTGTGAGGATCGTCGAAGATGGTCCTGGCGCCTGCGTTCATCGCGACCGCTCCTCCCAGAGTCCCGGGAATACCCGCAAGGAATTCGTGCCCTGTCAATCCTTTATTTGTCAACGTCCTGACCAGCGCACCCAGGGAAACACCGGCGCCGGCCTTCACCCGCCCGCCCGAAACAAAGACCCTGCAAAAAGCAGGCTGCGAAAAAGAAATAAACACTTTCCTGACCAGGCCGTCTTTGACAAGAAGATTGCTGCCGGCGCCGATCGCAAAAACAGCCGTGCTTTCCGGCATGAGCCTTAAAAAATCCGACAGCTCCCGGCTGTCTGAGGGCTCATACCATCCCAGGGCTTTCCCGCCGATGCCGAACGTCGTATGGCGCCGGAGGAGCTCACCTTTTCTCACCTTATTGTTGAAGGCTCTTGGCAAATTCATCGCTCAATCTTGTGATATCGCCCGCCCCAAGGAAAAGCACAAGATCATCCTTCTGGACACGCCCCTTCAAATGCTCGATGACCTTGTCTTTACCTACATAATCCACAGGCAGACGCGTCGCGCTCCTGACACGATCGACCAGACCCTGGGCGGAGACGCCTTCCAGCGGGTCTTCGCCCGCGCTGTAGATATCAGTCACCACCAGATAATCGCTATTTTCAAAGCTCCTGGGAAACATGTCCAAAAGAAGCTTGGTGCGGCTGAAACGATGAGGCTGGAAAACGACAACCAGGCGCTTGCGCGCGCAGAGCTTCGCGGCCTCGATCGTCGCGGCGATCTCCGTCGGATGATGGGCATAATCATCCACAACGGACAACTCCTCGCTCTCATATTTGATCTGAAAACGCCGCTCGACGCCCTTGAATTCCTCCAGGGCCTTCTGGATAATCTTGAAGTCCAGGCCCAGACGGCGCCCCAGTGCCACGACGGCCAGGGCATTGGCAATGTTATGCCTGCCCGCCAGATTCAAGACGACGGGTCCCAGGACATCAGAGCCACAGGCGCAATCAAAAGTAATCCGACAACGCGCCAAAGAGATATTCAGCGGATAAAAGTCGGCTTCCGGAGAAAAACCGTATGTAACGGACCTGACGCCGCTCTTGGAAACAATCATATCGAGAACAGGGTCTTCCTGGAAATAAATCACGCAACCTTCCGGCTTCGTCTGGCCGACGAAAATCTCGAATGCCTCAACCAGATGTTCATAGGTCCCGTAGTGGTCCAGATGTTCTCTATCGATATTAGTGATGATCGAATATGTGGGGGTATAACACAAAAAGGTCCCGTCGCTCTCATCGGCCTCTGCCACAAAGAAAGGACTGTCGCCGAATTTCATATTGTCGCCGTCCTCGCGCAGGATGCCGCCCACAGCCACTGTCGGCTGAAGGCCTGCCGTCAACAACAGCTTTGCGGCCAAAGAAGAGGTCGTCGTCTTCCCATGGGCCCCCGTCACCGTTACGACCGTCTTGTCGGCCATGAGATCGCTCAGGAACTCGGCGCGTTTTTTGATGGGGATGCCCAGACGGCGGGCCTCCTGCATCTCGGGATTATCCTGACGGATGGCCGAGGAATAAACGACAAGGTCGGCCCCTGTGACATGCAATGCATCGTGGCCGATGGAGATCCTGGCGCCCATCTGCGAGAGCTTCTGGATGATGACGGAAGATTTAAGGTCGGAACCAGAAACGGAATGGCCATGCTTGAGAGCCAGCTGTGCAATCCCGCTGACGCCGATGCCGCCGATGCCGATGAAGTGGATATGCCGTGGTGTCATAAGATGGTCTGCGGGACCCCTTTAAGCTTTTTCTTCAGAGATTCTTCCCAGAATCTGCCGAGATCGCTCTCGCTGCGGATATCATAAAAGGCATACGCCAGGGCGTCGTCGAACACCATGCCCTCTTTAATCTTGCGCAGAAGATAACTGAAGCGCTCAACGCCGAACTTGCCCATGAGATAACTGACAAGACTGACGGACTCGGCATAAAACAGATTGGCATCCCCAGCCCCAATGAGATTCGAGCCATCGATGGCCGAAAGGTTCGCCAGCGGGATAAACGTCTTGTTGCGCATCGCATCCAGCACAATCTTCTCGGCGCCATATCTCTTGGCCTGCTCCAGATATGAAGCGATGCCTTCTTCAAACCAGAGAGGGACCTTTCGCGAGCCGATGGCCTCGCGCAGAATGATATGACCGATCTCATGCGGCAGGAGCGAGTCAAAAAATCCGGCCTCACGGGGAAACGTCCAGATTGCCTTCTTTTCGTAAGCCGCAGCGCCGCCCGACCAGCTCGGCTGCCCCATCTCTTTCATATACGTCTCCTGGTCGGGATAAAGATAAATCTTGGCCCGCTCGTCCCAGGTCCAGTAGTCAAACCGGACAATTCCCAGTTTCTGCGTCAATTCGTTGTAATAACGCTCGGCGTAATCGACGACGGTGCGGACGAAATCCTTCGAGACGCCTTTGTCGTAATAAATGATGAAATGGGTGCTTTTTTCCTCAAGAAAATCGTAGGCATGCACGGCGGAGACGACGCACAGAAAACATAACAACAAAGTCAACCCTATTCTTTTCATGCCAAAACCGCCTCCGCGACGGACATGGCGGCCGATGCCCCCTCCAAAGACCGGGCAATCGCTGCCATCGTCTTGCGCCTAAACGCATCCTCGGAAAAAAGATCAAGAAGGCCGCTCAATAATTCGGGAGTGAGACGCTTCTCTTCCAAAAGCAGGGCCGCGCCCTTCTCGGCCAGGACCCTGGCATTTTCCAGCTGGTGCTGCCCCGCGTGCGGATAAGGCACCAAAACAGAAGGAAGACCGAAACGCATCACCTCATGAACACAGCCGGCGCCGGCGCGCGCCACAACAAGATCCGCCACAGAATAAGCATAGTGCATCTGGTCCAGGAAAGCAAACACTTTACATCTCACGCCGAGCCCCTCATAAGCACGACGCACAAAATCAAGGTCGGCGCTGCCGCTGCAATGGATGATCTGCCAGCGCCCCCTGTCTTTGTTCAGGCGCACAGCATCCGTAAACGCCTGGTTCAGACGATGGGCGCCTTGGCTGCCGCCAATAACTAGGATCGTAAAAAGCCCCTCCTCCAATCCCAATTGGGCGAAC
>CAZAYJ010000161.1:0-3515 GCA_964489335.1 uncultured Planctomycetia bacterium | reverse complement strand
CCGAACCCTGGAAAAATTTATCAGGCACTTAGTCAGGGGGCTGCGTAGATTTTTCTTACTCCTGCGCCTTCAGCTGATATTTTTTGATATTGTAATCCGCGACGGCCTGAATTTCTTTGAGGCCGCCGACATCCTTGAGAAGATGTCTGAACCGTCCCTGAACCTTGAGATATTCCTCGACGGGCTTGATAGAAGCGATCTTACGAGGAATAAGCTGGCCGTTTTCGTATTCGAAAATCGGATAAAGCCCTGTCTCGACTGCAAGCTTGGCGACTTCGAATGTCTGAGAAGATTCATGTCTCCAGCCCAAAGGACAAGGAACATGGATCTGTATATATTTCGGCCCTTTGATGCTCAGAGCCTTCTTGACTTTCTTCTGGATATCCTGAGGATAGCCGACGGAGGCTGTCGCCACATAAGGGATGCCGTGCGCGGCGGCGATGTCCGGCATGGGTTTTTTAGGCCTGGGGTTGCCGAAGGAGGCGGATCCCGGAGGCGTCGTCGTTGTGTTGGACGTCGTAGGCGTCAGGCCGCTGCGCTGGATACCTGTATTCATATAGGCCTCGTTGTCATAACAGACATAAAGCACATCGTGGCCGCGCTCCAGCATGCCGGAGAGCGCCTGAAGACCGATATCGGCCGTCCCACCGTCGCCGCCCTGCGCGATCACATTGATCGCGTCTTTCTTGCCTAAATATTTCAGCCCGGATTCAATACCTGAGGCCACCGCTGCGCAATTTTCGAACAGCGAATGGACCCACGGCACACACCACGCCGATTCCGGGTATTTCGTCGAGAATACCTCCAGGCACCCGGTATTGTTGGCAATTATGGTGTTTTTTCCGGCAGCATCAATAACCAAGCGTGCAGCGATCGCTTGACCGCATCCTGCGCACGCTGTATGACCCGGCTTGAATAACGTTTCTGTCATGTTGACTCCTTAATTTTGCCTATAAACTAGGCCTTTTCCTTACAAATATTTGGAATTACAAAGGCCCCCTCTTTGTCCGCCCCTATAGGCGGGCAAGGGGTTAACGCTCATTTCGTCTCTGCCAGCAATTCCTGCTTTAAGCCGATAAAAGCGCAATCCACTTGTTTGCCGCCCAACGCCTCATAAACATCGAGGATAGACTTAACCCGGATGTCACGACCGCCCAAGCCCAGGACAAAACCGCTCGTCTTGGGGGACTTCGTCCCCAAAGACGACAAGGCCGACGTCACATCCGTATAGAAAGGACCGAAGCCTCCAAGAGAAATACTCTTGTCCACGACCGCTATGTCCTTGACATTTCTGAGACTGGCGATAATCGCATCTTTCGGGAAAGGCCTATAGGTGGCTATCTTGACTAAGCCCACCTTCTTCCCCTTGGCCCGCAACTCATCGATCGCGTCGCGGATCGTGCCGCAGACGGACCCGGCCGCCACAAAGGCCTGCTCGGCGTCTTCCATCCGGTATGTCTGGATGAGGCCGCCGCTTTCGCGCCCAAAAATTTTCTTGAATTCGCCGGCAAGCGTGGGAATTTTGCTCAAAAGTTCCTTATGCGTCTCCTGAACCATATAACGGATCTCCAGATAGTAATCGGGATCCGCCAGATAACCCATGGTGAGAGGATTCTCGACATCAAGTTTATACGTTGTCTTATAAGGAGGAAGGTACCTGTCCACGTCTTCCTGTGAAGGCATGTCCACGGCCTCCATACCGTGCGTGAGGATGAAGCCGTCCATGTTAACCATGACAGGCAACATGACATCCGGGTCCTCGCCGAGCTTGTAAGCCTGCAGATGCAGATCCACGGCCTCCTGGATGCTTTCGGCAAAAAACAGAACCCAGCCGGAATCCCTGACGACCATGACATCCTGCTGATCATTCCAGATGTTGATCGGCGCCGAAACCGCACGGTTGGCCGTCGTCATGACGACAGGCAAGCGCATGCCGGCGATATTGAAAACAACCTCAGTCATCAACAGCAACCCCTGGGAGCTCGTCGCCGTATAAGAACGCACCCCCGTGGCTTCGCCGCCCAAGACGACGGATGCCGCGGAATGCTCGCTCTCAACATTAACGAATTGGGCATCCAGCTCCTTGTTGGCTACCATCTGGGCGAGGTCTTCAACAATGTGCGTCTGCGGCGTGATCGGATACGCCGATACGACGCCCGGACGACACCTCTTGACAATCTCTGCTACCGCATGGGAACCTTCTAAAAATTGTTTCATGGAAACATCCTCTCTGATAAAAAGATCCGACAAAATAAGGCCGCTTGAACGGACTATATCTTCTCGTCCTCTGAAACCATCTCAATATCCTTTTTCGGACAGATAGCCGCGCAGCTGCCGCAACCCTTGCAATAATCCAGGTCGCAGCCGAACATGTTCTTTCCTTCGCCGGAAATAATCCCCTCAGGACAGATATACACACACATCCTGCAAGCGATGCAATTCTTCCTGAGAAACTTCGGCTTGACTTCCGTGCGCCAAGACCCCGTCTTGTTGACGACGCTGGAACCTGGCTTTGATGTCATATGACCTCTCATACAAGTCTCCTTGATTTTGCCTATAATAATGTACCTTTTCCTTACAAAATCAACGCCAAATACCCGGCCTCATTAGTCTGGCCGGTGCGCCGCTTTCTGCGGCGGCTTACAAAGTGAACTTTCGCCGGATGGCCGTCCTGGCGAAACCGAGGGCTTATCCCCGGCAGAAAATTTACAAGCGTCCAAGCGAGAGATAACTTTTATCCTACTTTTTCTCGCCCTTCACAAAATCAAATCCGCGCTTCAACGCCTCGATGTTCATATCGACGACCTTCTGCCCCTAATCGCCGAACCTCTCCTGGATGGCCTTTGTCAAGTCGTCAAGCGTCAACTGCCCCGTGGCCGCGGCATACGCCCCCAAAAGCACAGTGTTGCCCAAAAGGGCCTTGCCCATAATATCCATAGAGATCTTGTTACCCGGGACAATGTAGAGCTTTTGCTTGCCGCGCGGTTTGGGAATCTCGACGCCTTCCCTTTCGTTCACCACGGCAACGCCGTCGTCCTTGAAACCGACATAACAATCGTAACCCCTCATCAGCGTCGCATCCACGACAATCAGATAATCGGGTTCATAGACCTGGCTCCTGAGGCGAACGGGCTTGTCGTCGATACGCACAAAGGCGTTCATCGGCGCACCCATACGCGCAGCGCCGAAATGCGGAAAGGCATAGGGAAACTGGCCTTTCAAAAAATAAGCATAACCCAGAATGCCGGCCGTGGTGATGGCCCCTTGCCCGGCCCTGGCGTGAATCCTGATCTCCTTCATATGAATGCCTCCTTAATTTTGACTCTGGCAAAATTAACTCCGCCCCCCGGCCCCATCGGATGGGCCGGTGTGCCGCTTTCTGCGGCAGCGTATCTTGAAAATTTATGGCTGCGCCTAGCCCCAGCTGAACGGCCCGGTATTCCGCCCTCTGCGGAACCCGTCTGAACTCTGTGAAAGCTGAGTGCAGACATAAATTGCCAAGATGCTTACGCGAG
>CAZAYJ010000160.1:2734-3518 GCA_964489335.1 uncultured Planctomycetia bacterium | reverse complement strand
AAGGGCCGCCTGATCGCCGCGCCTACGTGGGCCAACCGCATCAGGTCTTTTGACGGCGGCGTCATCCGTTACCACCACGATGCTTTTTATGCCGACATCCTCTATGGTCAGGACGTCAAATATAACGATAACAATTTTAATGTCTCCAGTCATGTCGAGTCTCTGGCCGGCGTTTACGGGGGCTATAAGGCGCAAAAGATGAATGCGACGACAGAAGGATATTTTTTGTCCCAAGACGTGACGTCCGCCTCTCCGAGGACCCGGCGTTATACGGTGGGCTTGCGCCTTTTCGGCAAAGCGTTCGGCCTGGATTACGACATGGAAGCGCCGTATCAGTTCGGCAGGACGCAAAACCGGGACATCAGCGCGTATGCGTTCCATCTGGATATCTCCAAGACTTTCGGAGAGATCGTCTGGAAGCCCCAGGTGGCTGTCAGCTACGACGAGGCGTCGGGCGACAAAAAGGTCGGCGACGGCACGACGAATACTTTCAGTCCGCTCTATCAGTCGACACATGACCCGTACGGCCTCCTGGATTATTTCCGCTGGCAGAACATGCGTAACCCCGAGCTCAGCCTGACGCTATCCCCGACGGATAAATTGAAGGTCAGGCCGCAGGTTGATGTTTTCTGGCTTCAGAGCACGAACGACTCCTGGTACAATTCGAGCGGCACGGTCGTGAGGACCAAGACGAGCGGCGATCGCAGTTCCTATGTTGGCACGGAAACATCGCTACGCGTGTTCTATGATTTCAGCAAGAACGCGAAAGCCGAATGCGGTTACG
>CAZAYJ010000160.1:0-2724 GCA_964489335.1 uncultured Planctomycetia bacterium | reverse complement strand
TCGTGAAGATTTTGTTTGTGACACCGCAGCTGGGTTCGTGGGCGACGCATGGACACCATGTCGCCCCCAATCAAATGCATGCCCAATGGGCGGCCTATGTGCGCGCGCATGGGGTTGCGGATGTGGAAGTCCTGGATTGCAAGGTCTTGAGTATCTGTTTTGAACATATGCTTGAGATAGTCAAGGACAAGCATCCGGATATCGTTGTCTTGGGAGATATCCTGCATTCTTACGGAGGATTTGCCGTCCAGAAATATTTTAATGAAGCGGCAGCGGGCATAAAAAAAGAGCTGCCGGCGGTCAAGATCGTCGTGGGCGGACTCTGGTATTCTTCTTTGAGCACGGAGACGCTCGAACAGAACCCAGCGATAGATTTTGTCGTCATGGGAGAGGGAGAGATTACCTTTTGTGAACTGGTGGAAGCCCTGCAAAAAGGACGAACCCGTTTCGAGGATATCCCGGGGTTGGCCTCAAGGAACGACGGAAAAGTCGTCTGGGGGCCGGTGCGCGAGCTTATAGAAGATCTGGATATCCTGCCGTTGCCTGCCTACGATCTGTTTCCGATGGAAAAATATGCGGGGCATACCTATTGGAAACCTTTTGTTGAGGTTGTTACCTCTCGCGGATGCACGCACGGCTGTGCGTTTTGCTATGAATGGAGCGAGCACGATCCCCGCGCCATCAAGAATTTCAACCGCTGGCGCGCCAAATCCGCCAAGCGCGTGGTTGATGAAGTAGAGCTGTTGGAAAAGAAATTTGGAACGAAAGTGATGGTGATCCAGGAGGACAATTTTAACATCAACGGCAGGCGCGTGCGGGAATTCTGCGAAGAAAAGATCAAAAGAGGGCTCAATATGAAATGGGTGAGCCTCGGCTGCGCGAGCGATTGGGTCAGACTCGAGCCGGACGTGCCTCTTATGAAAAAGGCCGGGATGTTTATGGGGGTTTTCGGTATCGAAGTGGCCAATGACGACGAACTGCGCCGTCTGGACAAGGGCATCACGGTCGACCAGATTTATAAGACCATCGACATCCTGCGCAAGAACGATATCGCAATCGTCGGAGACATCATGATCGGGTTCGATTATGACACCGAACAGATCATTAAAGAACGCTTTGCATTCGCCGAAAAAGTGGATCCGGACGTGATGTGGGTGGGGTATCTGACGCCTCCCCCTGGATCGCCGATTTGGAAGGATGCCGTCCGCCGCGGCTGGGTCGATCCCGCCAAAATCGACATGCTCAAGTGGGATTTTCTGCATCCGGTTATTCCGACGGAGCATTTATCCATAGAAGACCTGGGCCGGCTGGGCGCATGGGGTATGAGGGAATTTTATGCGCAGCCGGGCCGCATGCAGAGGATCTTCGGCAGCAATTTCGACGAGCTGGCGAAATTGTGTTTTAAGGATGTCATGGCCGGCGTCGGCAAGTGGGAAGCCGGCGCTGTCAGAGGGGAAAAGCACATATAATTTCAGGGAAGCAGGGAGGAGGGCTATGAAGAACAGATCGTTATTTTTCTCGTCCTTAATTTTTAGAAAGCCATGATGAAATCCATCGGCAGCGGCATAAAAGATTATTTGCGTTCCCGCATCAGGTTTGACCGTCACGAGTTTTCGGGGAGCTTTGGCGATATCGGCACAGACTTTCCCCTGATCGTCGGGATGATTCTTGCTTCAGGCCTGGATGTGCCCAGCGTTTTTGTGATGTTCGGCGCCATGCAGATATTGACGGGTTTTCTCTATGGGATTCCGATGGCTGTTCAGCCTTTAAAAGTCATCGCGGTTATTGTCATCTCACAAAAAATAGCCCCGTCCGTCATTTATGGCGCTGGTTTTTCCATCGGCGTTGTGATGTTTCTTCTGACGATCACGGGTTGCCTGAATAGGCTAGCCCGCTTGGTCCCCAGGTCTGTCATCAGGGGGGTCCAATTTGGTTTGGGGTTGACGTTGGCTACGACCGCCTTCAAGAATTATATCGTTTCTGACGGCCCGGCGGGATGTTTTTTGGCCATAGCGGCGCTTGTCACTATCCTTTTGTTGATGAGACGGAAAAGATGGCCTATCGGACCGATTGTGATTCTTTTGGGAATCATCTATGCCCTCGTATGCAAGATTGCCTGGCACGACTTAGGGATGGGCGTCGGTTTGCGCTTTCCTCATTCGCAGATGCCCCTTGCCAGGGACATATGGGCTGGTTTTTTGTTGTTGGCCCTTCCCCAATTACCTCTATCTATCTGCAATTCTGTTTTCGCCACACAGCAGACGATTCGCGATCTTTTCCCGGAAAAAGCTGTCTCGATCCGAAAAATAGGCCTGACCTATTCTTTGATGAATTTGGTTAATCCATTTTTGAGCGGGATTCCTACCTGTCACGGCACAGGGGGGCTCGCTGGCCACTATGCCTTCGGCGGCCGCACGGGAGGGTCCGTCATTATCTATGGTTTGTTCTATGTTGTGATTGGCCTGTTTTTTGGGCAGGGATTTTCGCAGATTGTCATGCTTTTTCCCCAGCCTCTTCTGGGGGTTATTCTTGTGTTTGAGAGCTTAGCTCTGATGCAGCTTCTGAGGGATATGGAAAGCAGGGAGGATATTTCCATCGCTTTGCTGGTTGGGTTGGCATGTATGGGTTTGCCCAATGGTTTTGTTATTGGTATGGTTGGAGGGACTCTTTTGGCAAAGGCGCAAGACCTTGGTTGGATACGCCTCTTCAGGGATTGACGCTCGG